>CAYRTD010000009.1:35844-55327 GCA_964426915.1 uncultured Bacteroidaceae bacterium
GATCGGTGATCGGTAATCGGTGTGATCGGTGATCGGTGGCATTGTCTATAAACCCATCAACCCATCAACCCATCAACCAATAAACGATGATTTCACCCTATTCTCCCTCACTCCCCCAATTCCCCCCAATCCATCGAAAACCTGTTATCCAATATCTTCCAAAATCCCGAATATTTTAGTAATTTCCGCAGCTATTTTAAATATTCATCATCCCCATAGTGAAGATTATCTTTATGAGCGTAAATTCAATTAAACTTTTTTATTAAATGATATTATTATGAAACTTAAATTGAGCTTTGTTTTTTTATCTCTTTTCTTTGCTGCAAATCTTTTTGCTCAAAGTCCTTATGAATTTAAGGTGATCAAGGATCTGCCGGCCACAACCGTTAAAGATCAGCACAGATCAGGCACTTGCTGGAGTTTCTCTGGACTTTCCTTTTTTGAATCTGAATTATTGAGAATGGGGAAGGGTGAACACGATCTTTCTGAAATGTATGTGGTAAGAAAAACCTATTTGGGGAAAGTGGATAAATATGTCAGAATGCACGGAAACAGCAATTTTGCAGGCGGTGGTGCTTTCAATGATGTTACATGGACGATCAAAAATTTCGGGATTGTACCTGAGAATGCCTATCAGGGGTTGAGTTATGGAGAATTTCAGCATGTTCACGGGGAGTTGGATCATATTTTAAAATCTTTCATAGCGGGAGTTGTTGAAAATAAGAACCGGAAGTTATCCGATGCATGGAAGAAAGGATTTGAAGGACTTCTTGATGCATATCTTGGAAAGCATCCCGGAGAGTTTAAATATCAAGGAAAAAAATATACTCCTGAATCCTTTGCCAATGAATTGGGTTTAGACATGGACAACTATGTTATGGTATCATCATTCACACATCATCCTTTTTACGAGTCATTTATTTTAGAGGTGCCCGATAACTGGGGTTGGGGAGAAGTTTATAATGTAAAAATAGATGAACTGACTGAAATAATTGACTATTCACTTAAAAATGAATATACAGTAGCCTGGGCAACGGATGTGAGTGAGAAAGGTTTTCAGTGGAAAAAAGGATTAGCAGTGGTTCCGGAAGAAGATATTGAGGATATTGACGGATTGGAAAGAGCAAAATGGGATGAACTTTCAAAGGAGGACAAAAATAAATATATCTATAATTTCACTGAAATAAGAGCAGAAAAAGAAATTACCCAGGAGTTAAGGCAGATTGCATTTGATAATTATCAGACCACCGATGATCACGGAATGCATATTACAGGTCTTGCAGAAGATAAAGAAGGAAACCTGTATTATAAGGTGAAAAACTCATGGAGTGATAAAGATCATATTTTTGATGGCTATTTATTTGTTTCCAAACCCTTTGTTCAATATAAAACTACTTCTATCCTGGTACATAAGGATGGTATACCAAAGGAAATAAGAAAGAAGCTGGAATTATAGCATTGACTATAAGACAATGGAGGCTGAGTGTATTATAACGTAGCACAGCCTCCATGGCTTTGTCATATAGCCTAATTCCAGCACACCCCCCTCTCCTCATAGATCCTGATAAAATTATCCACCGACCTGTCATACCCGCTTTCAAGATCATCAGGGAAATAACATGCAGGTAATTGCCCCATTCTGCGGTGATATGTTATACAATCGCAACACATTCCTTTTCTGCTGCAGGGATATGAGCAGTTACAGTTCTGAATATTTTTTTCTTTTTTACACTCCATATTTTCTCGTTTTTTGCAAATTTTAAAAAAATGAGGTTTAGAATGAATATACATTAGGCTTCTTTTATTAGACCCTTAGGGTGTGACCTCATTCCCCCAATCATAAAACGCAGTAAATCAAATATTTAAAAAAACAACCTTTCGGAAAAACCAGATCCGGGGAAGCGGCTATTTTAAGCTGTGTTTTATTCATGCCTATTGCTGTCCTAGCAAATGTGATGGGCTGGGTAATAATGTAAATATTTATTTCAATACCATGAATCTCTTGCAAATACGGAAATGGTCTGCTTGAAGATTAAGAAAATAAATCCCAACAGGATAATTTTCCATGTTTAATTCAAGATGATAATTACCGGGTTGCTTTCGATCTTTTAGCAGTAAATCGTTTACTTTTCCGTCGGCAGAATTCAACTTCAGTATAATATGGGACCTGCTGGTGAGGTTAAATTCTAAAAGACCGGTACCGGTAACCGGATTTGGCGAAATCTCAAGTGAGCTCTTTTCCGGACGTGTAATACTTGAATTTGAGGTAAGTAACGAAGGCTTCCCTGCTTCAATCCAGGCGGTGTATAGTAGTTCTGCAAATGAGTGAGAAGCTCTTTTAAATAACAAAAGGGTAAACTCTTTCGTTTTCTCCCAAAGGGCTACCGTATACTCAAAGGAATCGGTATCCCCCGAAACCCCACGGGCATAATCATCAGCCAGTAGAATGGAATCGACATAATTGTAATTCTCATAAATATATTTGAAAATGTATTCATCAATAATCTCTATTGCCTGTATATCCTGTCCTTCATATTCAATTTCGGAAGAAAATTCATTTACCATTTGAGATTCATATCGGTAATGTATGCCCTTGTTCTCTGTAAACTGACCGTCATAATTAGCTGTCAGGTGAAGAGGCATGTGTCCGTCGGCCACATAATGTCCCAGATCAGCAGCATAGAATCTGGCCTTTTCCCAATTTCCTTCGCGAAGATTGTTTACAAGAGAATTGTAAGAATTGATCGTAGCCCATGGAAGATATCCGTTTTGTTCCACAAAGTCCTGCCCGTGTTTATTAATATTCTTCTCAAGGTCCATCGAAATTTCTCCATTTGCTATAAATTCCGGATAATTATCAACATCTATATAATGTTTCGGTCCTTCAGAAGGATCATCACCCTTACGGTAGTCTGCATCTGAAGCATGATCGGCAATATAACTGACCCAATCTGAAAAGATCTGCATCTCCTGGTTAAAGAATTTTGAAATACCTGAGCTAATAATATAGTGACCTGATCCGCCCCAGCTAGCCAGTAAAATTGCAGCCAACGACAAAATTAATGTCCGTATCGTATTATTCATTTTCTTTTTTTTATTTCAGCGTGCAAATATAATAAAATAGCCCCGGAATTTAAGTTCCGGGGCATGTTTAGGCTTTATCTTATTCTTAAAAGACCTGCATTTCAGCAGTCTGTAACATTGAATATAAAAATTCTATTCCTCCAATCAGTTTCCTGATTTATCAGGTGCCTGGGGAACGGGGGGAACCGGTTTGTATTCATCCATCTGTTCCATGATCACTTCAATAGCTTTATCCAGCTGAGCATCCTTCCCTTTGAATTCCTCATATGGATCGTTGTCAATATAGATATCGGGATCCACCCCATAACCTTCAATGATCCATTCACTTTCTTCAGAAGAGTAGGAAGCGAATTCGGGTTTTCTAAGGTCCTGTCCGTCAATGAAGGGTAGAGAGCCCGTAATGCCTACAACACCACCCCATGATCTGGTGCCAATTACTGTTCCAAGTCCGTGTTTTTTAAATGAAAAAGGGAAAAGGTCTCCGTCAGAAGCTGAATAACGGTCAATAAGTAGAACTTTTGGTCCCAGAAGCATACGGTTCGGAACCGGATTTCCTGTTGGGAAGTTCCTGCGCATGGTGGCCCGGGTAACTTCACGTTTAAGTCGTTCGATGATCATGGGGGAAACATTACCACCGCCATTACCCCGGTCATCTATTATGAGCCCTTTCTTATCAAGCTGGGGATAGAAATATTTCGCAAACTCATTCAGCCCGGTGGGTCCCATATCGGGTACATGGATGTAGCCAACCTGTCCGTTGGTTTTTTCGCTAACATATTCAATATTTTTGCGTACCCAGTTGAAATAAATAAGATTGGATTCATCATCAATGGTCTTCACAATAACTTTCCTTGAATCTTCCATTTCAGGCTTGGAATTTACCGTGAGTTCAACTTCTGTACTGGCATACCCAACAAGACTTTTATATATATCTTTCATTTCAGAAGTTGGGTTGCCGTTCACAGCAAGAATAAAATCACCTTCACTCACATCAATACCTACATCATTAAAGGGAGAGCGTATCTGTTCGCTCCAGTTAGCTCCCTGAAGTATCTCATCTATTCTGAAATATCCTGAAGAATGTTTACTGAGTTCAGCTCCAAGCAGCCCGGTTTTAATCCTTTCGGGTTTGGGTGCCTCTCCACTGTTGATATAAGCATGCCCAACGCTTAATTCTCCGATCAGTTCACCTATAACATAGGTAAGATCATGCCTGTGCTGAACATAGGGTACCAGTTCTCCATACTTATCCTTCATCGAATCCCAGTTAACTCCATGCATGTTCTCAACATAAAAGAAATCGCGCATCTGTCTCCAGCTTTCATTGTATATCTGTTCCCATTCTTCGGCGTAATCAACTCTTGCTTTCAATTGTGAAAGGTCGAGGGGATCCGTGATCTTAACTTCGCCTGAGGGAAGATCAATTACTGTCCATTTATCAGCTCTTCCAATCAGCATTTTTTTACCATTTGCTGATATGGTAAAATTCATCCCACTGCCGAGTTCAGATTCTTTTTTACTTTTCAAATCGAAAACTTTAGCAGTGGGTCCTTTTTCTATTTTATAATCAATGTAATAAACTTTACCTTCAACCGGTTGCAGATTGAAATAATTGGAGGCCTTTACCGGGAGAGCTATCTGCCTGTCCATGATGCCATCAACATCTATTTTAGTGACATCACCATTTTCTTCTTTGTCTTCTTTTTTTTCTTCTTCATCTTTTTCTCCATCTCCTTCAATTTTAACTACATCATTCTCCGGTGCGAAAGGTGATTCTGTATCTTTGGCAAGGGTTACAATGTAGATTTTACTCATATCCGTGTATACATGATTCCATTCCGTGAAGCTGTATGTTGGATTGAAATCCCTGCCGGATACGAAATAGAGGTATTTACCATCTTTAGAAAATGCAGGTGCCCCTGAATTATACCAGTTATCTGTCACATCGTATTTATCTTCTGTTTCGACATTATAAAGCTTTATTATCGAGAACAGATTGCTGGTTGTATATTCATAAGCTATCCATTTGCTATCTGGCGACCAGCTGTAACTGCCCGGAATGCCATATTCTTCTTTTTCCACAAGGCTAACCTTTCCGCTTTCAACATCTAAATATCTAAGCCTGAGTTTCCTGTCATGAAAAAGTATTTTTTTACTGTCGGGTGACCATTTGAGACTGAATATGTAAGTGTCAGCATTTTTTGTTAGTTGTTTTGCAGGTTCACTTCCATCCTGTTTTTGTATATATATTTCGAACTCTCCACTCTTGTCGGAGATAAAAGCGATATTCTTTCCATCAGGTGACCATTCAACTGATCTTTCATGTACCCCGGGGGATTGTGTATAGTTATATGTAATTCCTTCTTTTGCAGGCACACTGAAAATTTCACCCCTTGCAGCAAGAATTGCCCTTTCACCATTGGGTGAGACATCACCTGAACGGATCTGGTCTTTTAGGTTTTTTATCTCAGACCTGGCATAAGGATTATCATCATTTATGAATATTTTCACTTTTACCGGTTGACGATCGTTTACATTCATTTTGTATATGTAACCGCCTTTTTCAAAAACTATCTGTTCATCATCGAAAGAAGGAAATTTAATGTCATAGTCCTCGAAATTCGTCACCTTTTCTGTGGTTTTTGTATTTGTATTATAGACAAACAGGTTCATCCTCCTGTCGCGGTCTGATACAAAGTATACATCATCACCTATCCACATGGGTACTATCTCCTGAGCGTCTGTATCGCTTATCTTTTCCACATCTCCTGATTTGAGGTCAATGATACGCAGATCATCGGCCATTCCACCGCGATAATATTTCCATGTTCTGAATTCACGGAACACCCAGTTAAATGCCAGCTTATCACCATTGGGTGAATAGGAACAAAAACCGCCGAAAGAAACAGGGATCTGCTCCGATAGACCTCCTTCCACAGGTACTTTAAATAATTTACCTTTAAAGCTGTTAAACGATTCTTTCCTGGAACGGTATATAATATGTTTACTATCGGGTGTCCAGGCCATAACAATATTATTGGGTCCCATGCGGTCGCCGATATCATCCCTGTCAAGTGTGGCTGTAAAAGTCAGCCTTTTTGGGGTGCCTCCTTCCGAAGGCATTACAAACACTTCGGTATTGCCATCATACTGGCCGGTGAATGCAATGTATTTTCCGTCGGGTGAAAACCTGGCAAACATCTCGTACCCCACATGGGAGGTAAGTCTCCGGGCGGCACCTCCATCAGCATTGACCATATAAAGATCGCCGGCCTGGGTAAATACGATCTTATCTTTGTGAATTGCAGGGAATCTAAGTAACCTGGCTTCATTTTGACCGTATAAGCCTGTGAAGAACAGACTAATAAAAGTCAGAATAGTGATAAATTGTTTTTTCATAGTACATTATTTTGGTTTGAATTTTTGATTTGCAGGCTAAATTTAATTAAAACAATTCTATATAGAAGAAAAAGTAATCTGTTCTTGAAAACATTCTTTCAGGAATATGACAAGCCTCTTATCTTTGTTATTGTGAAAAGGGAGATTTTTAGATGAAGAAATATATAATTCAGATCCTTGCGCTTTGTTTCTTTTTTAGCTTACTATTAAATTCCAATAAGTCCGGTTTGAATGCCCTGGAGGAATTCAGTTCTGTAACTTATCCCGGACCTTTCATTTTTAAATCTGATACGGCATGGGTCGATTCCCTGATGCGGAAAATGAGTCTGGAAGAAAAGATCGGTCAGCTGATAATGGTCGATGCTTATTCCAGGATGGGGAAAGAACATGAAAATAAACTTCTGCATCTTGTGGAAAAACACAAGATCGGAGGGGTTGTATTTTTTAAAGGAGGTCCTGCAAGGCAGGTAAAACTAACCAATAAATTGCAGGGAGCATCGAAAATTCCCCTGTTAATTTCGCAGGATGCCGAATGGGGATTGGGGTGGAGGCTCGACAGTGCCATCAGCTATCCCCGGCAGATGACCCTGGGAGCAATCGAAGACGAGTCTTTGATCTATCAGATGGGCTACGATATTGGAAAGCAGTTAAGAAGAATCGGCGTTCATGTAAATTTCGCACCGGTAGTTGACATCAATAATAATCCCGGTAATCCTGTAATTAATTCCCGCTCATTCGGGGAGGACCGGATGAATGTTGCCAGGAAAGCAACTCTTTATGCCCAGGGACTTGAGGATGCCGGAATACTGGCTGTATTTAAACACTTTCCCGGGCATGGCGATACAAATATGGATTCACATCATACCCTGCCGGTCATTGAAAATGATTTTGAGAGACTTGACTCACTTGAGCTGTTCCCTTTCAAATTTGGTATAGGAAAAGGAATTTCTGCCATCATGGCTGCCCATCTTAAGGTGCCGGCTCTGGATCCTTCCGGCCTTCCTGCATCTTTATCCCCCCGGATAATCAATGATTTTCTCAAGAATACACTCAGTTTTAAAGGACTTATCTTTACGGATGCTCTGGGTATGCGGGGTGCCAGCACCCTTTTCAGTTCTGGTGAGCTGGAAGTGAGAGCTTTTGCTGCCGGAAATGATATTTTGCTAATGCCTTCTGATGTTCCCAGAGCCATTTCTTCCATTAAAAGGGAGATAAAACGAGGGGAGATCTCTGAAGAACGTCTGGATGAAAGTGTGAGAAAGATCCTTTTCACCAAAGCCTGGGCAGGACTGGATAAGCAGGTGTTGGTTAATACAGATTCAATAATTGAAGATATCAATGATCCTTTCTATGAAGTTGAAAAAGCAAAATTAATCCGGAATTCTGTTACCCTTCTGAAAAACCGTGGTTCAGTGATCCCCTTCAGAAATCCGGAAGCTTACCGGGTAGCCTCAATTGCCATAGGTAGGGGAGAACCTGATGAATTCAGCAGGACCCTTAAGAATTACGTGGAAACAGATGCTTTCTATTTCAATAATGACAAGCTCATTACTGAATCTGATCCGGTATTAAGAAAACTGGAAAAATATAATACTTTAATAATAAGTATTCACAACAGCTCACAATGGCCGGGAAGGAATTACGGGATTTATCCTCAAACCACAGATTTCCTGGAGAAACTGGAATTTTCAGGAAACCTGGTTCTTGTAATTTTTGGTAATCCTTATTCCATTAATAAATTAGGAGATACAGACAAATTCAACTCTATTGTTCTGGCTTATGAGAACAACCCGCATATTAAATATCAGGTTGCACAAGGGATCTTTGGCGCTTTTGATTTGAAAGGAAAGCTACCGGTAAGTGTCTTGCCGGATTTCGAGCTTTTTCGTAGTGTACATAGCCGTCAGATCCAAAGATTATCCTATGGTATTCCTGAAGAAGTAATGCTCGATTCCAGAAAACTAAATAAAATAGATGAAATTGTTGAAGAAGCAATGAACCTTAAGGCTTTCCCTGGTTGCCAGTTGCTGGTTGCGAGAAACGGAAAGGTGGTGGTAAAAAAAAATTATGGCTGGCAAACAT
The DNA here is from genome assembly GCA_964426915.1 of uncultured Bacteroidaceae bacterium. Taxonomy (GTDB): domain Bacteria; phylum Bacteroidota; class Bacteroidia; order Bacteroidales; genus CAYRTD01. Next base: position 44,410 of record CAYRTD010000009.1, read on the forward strand.
ACCGGAGAAGACAAAGGGTAGGAGATAACGATCTTTATGATCTCGCATCCATTACAAAGATAGCCGCGACATTGCCTGCTCTTATGAAACTTGAAGGTGAAGGAAGATTTTCCACCGAAGACAGTCTGGGGCATTATCTTGAAATGCACGATACCTGCAACAAAAACGGAATTCTGATAAAGGACATTCTTTCCCATCAATCGGGGCTCCAATCGTGGATCCCGTTTTATTACAAAACTCTTGAACCTCTTGATACCAGTGAAACCCTGATAAGCACGGTCTTTTCCTGGGAATATCCCTATAAAATCGGGATGAAGGCCTATGCCAACAGGAACATTATTTATCCCGATAGTGTCTATGAGGATAAATATTCACCCGGATATCCCCTGCATGTTGCTAAAAACCTGTACCTCCGAAAAGATTTCAGAGATACCATATACCGGAATATTTTGGATTCGGAACTCGGTAAGAATGAATATCGCTATAGTGATCTGGGTTATTATCTTTTTCATCAGTTGATTGAGGAAACCACCGACACTTCACTTTACCCTTTTCTTTATTACAATTTTTATGCAAAGCTGGGTGCAGGCCGTATGGGATATCTGCCCCTGAACCGGTTTAAGGAGGAGGAAATAATTCCTACGGAAAATGACATTATATTCAGAAAACAGCTTCTTCACGGCTATGTGCATGATCCCGGTGCTGCCATGCTCGGGGGAATAGCAGGACATGCCGGGGTATTCTCAAATGCCAATGACCTGGCAAAACTGATGCAAATGTATTTAAACGGAGGAACATATGGCGGAAGAAAATTTCTCGATTCCGCTGTCGTTAGAAAATATACCCGGAGAGTATATACCGATAACGGAAACAGACGGGCACTTGGCTTTGACAAACCTGAACCTGATAACAGGAAAAATAGCCCTGCCAGTAAATCCGTTTCCTTATCAAGCTATGGTCATACCGGCTTCACAGGAACCATGGCATGGGCAGATCCTGAATATCAGTTAGTTTACATCTTTCTCTCTAACCGGATACATCCCAATCAGTACAATATCCGGCTCATCACCGAGGATATCCGGACCCGGATACAGGAAGTCATTTATGAATCGGTTATGGATGATGTGAATGCTGTTTATTAAAGAATAATTTCACAGCAAAGACCGGTGATCCGGGATACCCGCTTCCATGAATTTCCCGAACATGCTAAATAACAAGCCCTGATTATCATTTATTTGATAATTGTCATACTTATCAACAGTAATCAGTAATTACTTTTGTGTAATTTTGATCCGGTTTTTAAATATTTCAGCTATATTGCTAATAAACTTATTGTTACATATTTTTTATTTTTTTTTATTTGTATGAAACCAACACATATTGAACACATAGGAATAGCCGTAAAAGATCTGCAGGAAGCCATTCAGTATTATGAAAAAGTACTCGGACTGGAATGTTACGCTGTTGAAGAGGTGAAAGATCAGAAAGTGAGGACCGCTTTCTTCAAAGTCGGAGATACCAAAATTGAATTGCTGGAATCTACCGATCCGGAAGGTCCGGTGGGCAAATTCATTGAAAAGAAAGGTCAGGGTGTTCATCATATTGCTTTCGCAATGCCCGATGTTGATCAGGCTCTCAGGGAAGTTAAAGAGAAAGGCATTCAGATGATCGATGACAGGCCCCGTAAAGGTGCGGAAGGTTTAAATATTGGTTTTCTGCATCCAAAGTCTACTTTCGGGGTATTAACCGAATTCTGCGGATCTTCAGAATAACAGTCATTTTGAGAATATAATCAGGAATAAAAAAATGTCAAACAGAGACAAAGTAAAGCGCTTAATTGAACTCCGGGAAAAAGCCAGGCTCGGAGGAGGAGAGGAACGTATTGAATCACAACATAAAAAGGGCAAGCATACGGCAAGGGAAAGGATTGATATCCTTCTGGATGACGGGTCTTTTGAGGAATACGATATGTTCGTTACACACAGGTCTCACGATTTTGGACTGGAGAAACAGCAATTTCTTGGCGATGGGGTAATAACCGGCCACGGAACCATCGATGGCCGTGTAGTATATATCTATGCCCAGGATTTTACCGTTTTCGGAGGTTCGCTCTCTGAGGCTCATGCAAAAAAAATATGTAAGGTAATGGATCAGGCTATGAAGGTCGGAGCTCCCATCATCAGCATCAATGACAGCGGAGGAGCAAGGATACAGGATGGCGTAAACAGTCTTGCCGGATATGCTGAAATTTTTCAGCGGAATATCATGGCTTCAGGTGTCATTCCGCAGATCTCGGCTATTTTTGGTCCCTGTGCAGGTGGAGCTGTTTATTCACCGGCTCTCACCGATCTGATAATCATGAGTGACAAGACCTCTTATATGTTTGTCACAGGACCAAAGGTTACAAAGACCGTAACCGGGGAAAAGATCTCCATAGAAGATCTGGGAGGTGCCAGTGTTCATTCTACAAAATCCGGTGTTTCCCATTTTGTTGCTGAAGATGAAGAAGAAGGGCTGTTGATTATCCGGAAGCTGATATCCTATCTTCCTCAGAATAATCTGGAAGATCCGGTGGTTACCCCGAATTCGGATCCTATTGACAGACTTGAAGATGAGTTAAATGAGATTATCCCTGATAATCCGAATATTCCTTACGATGTAAAGGATATCATTTTTTCAATAGCCGATCAAAATGAATTTTTAGAGATTCACAGGGACTTTGCCAGGAACATCGTGGTGGGATTTGCAAAATTTAATGGCATTCCCGCAGGAATCGTTGCGAATCAACCGAATTATCTGGCCGGTGTGCTTGACATCGATGCTTCACGAAAAGCAGCCAGATTTGTGCGTTTATGTGACTGTTTCAATATACCGGTGGTGACCCTTGTGGATGTTCCCGGGTTCTTGCCCGGATCGGCCCAGGAATACGGAGGTATCATTATTCACGGGGCAAAACTGATGTTTGCATATGGAGAGGCAACGGTACCCAAGGTAACAGTAACGCTCAGGAAGTCATACGGCGGAGCTCACGACGTGATGAGCTCGAAACAACTGAGAGGAGATATTAACTATGCCTGGCCTTCGGCAGAAATTGCTGTAATGGGGCCGAAAGGAGCTATTGAGATCCTGGAAGGAAAAAAAATCGCGGAAATTGCAGATGAGGAGGAGGCCAGAGAATATATAAATAAGAAGGAAACGGAATACAGGGATAAGTTCGCAAATCCCTATGAGGCAGCTAAATACGGATACATTGATGATGTGATTGAACCAAGGAATACACGCTTCCGGATTATCAGGGCATTGCAGACACTGGCTACCAAGAAGGAAATGAATCCGCCGAAAAAACATTCCAACATTCCGCTTTAAACACAAATAATTCAGTTTTAGAAATATAAAGGAGGAGAATGTAATGCTTGCTATAATGAATATATCACTTTCGAACATAGGTTCAGGAGATGTGGTAATTGCTATTGTTGGCTATATAGTTGTGTTTATAGCACTTGTTTTGCTTTATGCTCTTTTTACCACGCTGCCCAAAATTATTTATCATAATTTCAGGAGAGACAGAAAAAGAAAAGGGGAAAAGCTGGTGGAAAAAGAGGAAATGCTGATTTCCGGCGAGGAAACGGCCGCTATTGGGATGGCCCTGCATCTGGTTTTTGATGAAATGCATGATGAAGAAAGCGGAGTGCTAACAATAAAAAAAGTTTCAAAAGCTTATTCTCCATGGAGTTCAAAAATATATGCCGTTAGGAACCAGTTCAACCGGCTTTAGTCAATTTGTTATAAACCAATTGTTTATATAAAAGAAAAAATGAAAAGTTTTAAATTTATAATTAACGGGAACGAATACGAGGTAGGAGTTAAAAACCTTGAGGATAATGTTGCGCACATTGAAGTGAACGGGACGGCATATGATGTTGAAATAGAGAGAAAGATAAAACAGTCAAAAACTCCCAGACTTATAAGGCCGGTTGTGAAAGGTCCTTCAAAACCTGAAATTGACAAAAAGGAGGGAGGAGCTGCTACTCCTGTGACGGCACCTTTGCCCGGGAATATTCTGGAGATTGTGGTCAATCCTGGTGATATTATTAAAAAGGGCCAGAAGTTAATGGTTATGGAGGCAATGAAAATGGAAAATCAGATTTTGGCTCCCAATGACGGAGTAGTTGAAAATATTAGAGTGCAGCCCGGTCAATCGGTATTGCAGGGGGATATATTACTTGAAATTATTTAATGACTAATGAAAAAACTAATAACTGTCATTTTCGTTCTCAGCGTTCTTGGTGTCGCCAGGTACACCCTTTTTCCCGAAGGATATTTTGAAAAAGCACGCGCTCAAAATACTGAAGAAACCAGCAGATTAGATGATTTTTCTTCGGAAATCAGCGAGGAAGAATCGGGAATATTCACACTCGTATCCAAGGGGATTCAGCAGTTCTATAATTTCTCCGGCTTTAAAAATGCCCGCATCGGACATATTATAATGATCATCGTCGGTCTTATTTTCATTTACCTTGCCATCAGGTACGATTACGAACCATTGCTGTTGATACCCATCGGCACGGGTATCATTATCGGAAATATTCCGTTCCTGCAGGGAGACGATATTAACCTGCAACTGGGGATCTACCAGGAGGGGAGTGTTTTAAATTATCTCTACTTCGGGGTGGTAAAAGGGATATATCCACCCCTGATATTTCTTGGAATAGGTGCGATGACAGATTTTTCATCCCTTATATCGAAGCCCCGGTTAATGCTGCTTGGAGCTGCGGCACAGGTAGGGATATTCCTTACTTTTCTTGGCGCTTTGTACCTCGGATTCCATCCCCGGGAAGCCGGTGCCATTGGAATTATCGGCGGGGCAGATGGACCTACTGCTATATTTCTCTCTTCCAAGCTCGCTGCGGGACAGACAATTATTGGTACAGCAGCCGATGGATCGGATATTTATGTAAAGAACCTGATTGGACCTATTGCAATAGCCGCCTATTCCTATATGGCTCTTGTCCCCGTTATCCAGCCCCCCATAATGCGATTGCTAACTACAAAAAAAGAGCGAAGGATGAAAATGAAACCTCCCCGGGCAGTCAGCAAGCAGGAAAAAATATTGTTTCCCATTGCCGGACTGATCCTGACTTCTTTTATTTCCCCGAGTTCCCTGCCACTGCTTGGCATGTTGTTCTTCGGTAACCTGCTGAAAGAGTCTACCGTTACGCGAAGGCTTGCCGAAACCGCCCGGACTTCAATGATCGATATCGTTACCATCCTTCTGGGGCTTACTGTGGGGGCATCCACGCAGGCAGATGTTTTTCTTACCTCCGATTCACTGATCATTTTCGGATTGGGAGCGCTGTCTTTTATGGTTGCCACTGCAGGAGGACTTATTTTCGCCAAGGTAATGAATATCTTTTCTTCGGAAGATAATAAGCTTAACCCCCTTATAGGAGCAGCCGGGGTTTCGGCCGTTCCCGACAGTGCCAGGGTTGTACAGAGCATGGGGCTAAAGGAGGATCCTACAAACCATCTGCTTATGCATGCTATGGCACCTAATGTTGCGGGTGTTATTGGTTCGGCAGTTGCTGCCGGTATTATGTTGAGTTTTTTATTTTAGTATTCCGGATACATGTTATAATTCTCAATCATCAGGTTATGAAAAAAAAATCTTTGGTACTTCCTGTTATATTCTTCCTTTTTCTGGCATTGTTTCTCTTTACCAGTTGTGAGAACAAAGAAAACGTACAGGCATGTCTTGAGGGTAAAACCTATGGATTCTGGCACGGTCTCTGGCATGGGATAATAGCTCCAATCGATTTAATTGTCATGCTGTTTAATGATGAGGTAAGTGTGTTTGCCGTCAACAATAACGGAGTCTGGTATTCCTTCGGATTCCTGCTCGGAAGCGGGGGATGGGGGATATTTGGTGGCAAACAGCTTGGGAAATCTTAAGACCAGTAGAAAATCTTAACCCTGATAAAAAACCTATGAATAGATTATTGATTATTATTATACTAGCTCAAAGATTAACAGGGTTTGGCCAGGAAGAATTACTGATATTTCCTGGAGATTTTGACCAAGCCCTTGACCCGGCTCAAAAAGTCGATAAAGATATTTTCCTGATTACTATAAGTAGAGAAAAAGGAGCCGGGGCCATGGTATAGTGGGTGCGGGCTTCGGATATTTTCGAGCTCCCCGGATTTCAAAAAAAAGATGGAATGAATGAAATTGACAAATAAAACTATAATTCTCCTAATATTATCAATCACGGTAATCCTGAGATTTTTTAACTATTTTGAAATCCCTTTTTCTCACGATGAGTTTAGTGCATTGTTTCGTCTGCATTTTGATAACTTTTCAGAACTAATAGATAAAGGAGTTAAAATAGACGGACACCCGGCTGGAATTCAAGTATTTTTATACTATTGGACAAAACTATTTGGGCAGCAGGAATGGATTGTGAAACTTCCATTTACCATTTTTGGAGTATTGTCTGTTTATTTAGTTTATCTTATTGGGAAAAAGTGGTTTAATGAAACAGTTGGATTGATATCGGCTGCTTATTTGGCAAGTATTCAGTTTACAATCATGTACAGTCAAATTGCCAGACCATACATAAGCGGAATGTTCTTTTCATTGCTTATGATTTATTATTGGAGTAATCTGATGATGAATCCCCACAGAAATTTTAACAAAAACGCCATTCTATTTATAATCGCAACATCACTATGTACCTACAATCATCACTTTAGCTTGCTGTTTGCTTCTATTGTCGGCATAAGTGGTGTTTTATTCATTCAAAGAAAATATTTGATCAAATATTTATTAGCTGGCCTATTGGTTTTAATACTATATATTCCTCATTTAAGAGTATTTATTTATCAATTAAATGTAGGGGGTGTTGAAGGATGGTTAGGAAAACCTCAAAATGACTTTCTTATACAATTTCTTTATTACGTTTTTAATTATTCTGCTTTTGTAATTGCCATAACTGTTGCGATCGCGTTGTTTGGATTCCTGACTATAAAAAAAAATACGGTAAATATAAAATGGATATCATTATCATTTGTATGGTTTATACTTCCGTTTTTAATTGGATTTTATTATTCAAGATATGTAAATGCTGTATTACAATACTCTGTATTGATATTTAGTTTTCCCTTGCTATTTTTTGTTTTATTCGGATTCATGAAAAAACAAAGAGTTAAAATCAATTTAATATTGGTTTCAATAATTCTTCTCGCAAATAGTTTATCATTGATTTATGTCAGAAGACATTATGATATCTTTTATAACTCTGTTTACAAAGAAATCCTAACAGATTATGAAAATATTAAAGAAGAAAGTGAGGATATATTATATATAATTGATTCGCATAGGAAAATATCAAATTATTATATTTCCAAACTTGATATTGATACAAGCTATATTACTTATTTTGATAGCTTTCAGGATATAAATGAATTTAAAAACTTTTTGGAGATAAAAAGCAAAACGAATGACAAATTATTCCTGGGATGCTTATCTTCTGTTTCTCCGAGCCTGGTTCCTCTAATTCAAGATTATTTTTCGACCATTGAAGTTCAAAATAATTATTTTAAGGGAACGACATATCTGTTTTCAAAGGGGGCTATAAGAACTGAAAAAATTATTGATTTTCTTAGTTTTGATTCTGTTGTATCCGAAAAATGGAGTTCAATTGATAGTATTAGGATTATTTTAGAAAATAAATCTACCGGAGCCAATAGTTATTTATTAACCAGCGATACTGAATGGGGACCAATGTTTACAACTCCATTAAAAGATGTAATTTACAATGAAAACAATTTTATTGATGTATCAGTAGATGCCAAATCTTCCGAATCTCTTGAAGGAATAATATTAGTCGCTTCATTAGAGTCAAAATCTGAAAATATATATTGGGGAGGTACTGACTTTAGTGTATTTGAATCAACTGATGGCGCCCCACACCAGTGGCAGAAATTTCACCATTCAATAAAGCTCTCTGATATACATTTAAAATCCAACAATATAATTTTGAAAGTATTCATATGGAATAAAAGTAAAAGGAACCTTTTGATTGATAACTTAAAGATTAGCTTGAGAGCTGGAAATCCATGCATATATGGATTATTTGAAAAAATTTAAATTCAGTTGCTGACATAATTCATTAGTCGGGAAAGTTAAGTACATAATATCATTGTTTTTTTACCTGTATTTAATTGGATTTGATTCGCCCGGTAAACCTTGTAAAGGACTATGTTCTTTCTTTATATCTTCATTAGGTGACTTTTGTAATGTATAATATAGTATGATAATTCAGATTTTGTTAATTATTGTTGGATTTACTTGCTTGATTTTTGGGGCAAACTGGCTCGTAGAGGGAGCGTCTGCTTTAGCAAAAAAATACAAAGTGCCAGATTTAGCAATAGGTTTGACAATTGTTGCATTCGGGACTTCAGCTCCCGAGTTAGTAGTGAATATTATTGGCTCGTTGAAGGGTTATTCGGATATCGTACTCGGAAATATAATTGGAAGCAATAATTTCAATTTATTTATCATATTAGGAATATCCGGATTAATATTGCCAATCACTATTCAATCATCAACGGCATGGAAAGAAATTCCAATATCCTTATTGGCAGCCGTTTTATTGTTATTTTTAATAAATGATTTCACCTTTTCAGAATCAGGTAATCTGAGCAGACTTGAGGGTTTCATTATGCTTATGCTGTTCCTGCTATTTTTGTATTATGTATTTAATCAAATGAAAAATGACCCGAATATTCAAAGAGATATGGCACACAAATCAACATTTAAAATCTGGGGACTAATTTTCATTGGGTTAACGGGTTTAATAATTGGCGGACAGCTTGTCGTAACTAATAGCGTGAATATTGCAAATAGTTTGGGTGTCAGTGAAAAAATAATTGGATTAACGATTGTAGCTGCAGGGACTTCACTTCCGGAATTAGTAACAACCATTGTTGCTGCAGCAAAAAAGAACAATGATATAGCAATTGGAAACGTTATTGGTTCAAATGTTTTTAATATACTACTGATTTTATCAATAAGTAGCATTATAAAACCTATTGAATACAATCCAAAATTTAATTTAGACCTGTTTATTTTGATAGGAGGAACAGTTTTTCTCCTGACATCAATGCTAACGGGACAAAGAAAAAAGTTAGATCGTTGGGAAGCCGGAATTCTGCTAGGATTTTATTTTTTTTATACCCTGTTTTTGGTAATGAAAGAAATATAAAAGCCCACGAAAATAATGTTGGACTAAGCCTTTGTATTCATCACAATTTACTTATTTCCCTTCAGTTTCAATATTTCATCAAGATGCTAGCACCTGAGTTTTTCCACCTTCAGTCTTGACCGGTTACGATAATCATCCGTATTCGTTTTGAACTTTTTTGGCCTCAGCAACTGCTCTTCCCGGGTAATAATTTTATTTCTTTTGCAAATGGGAAAGACAAATATGAATCCAAAAGCCAATTCCGCCAACAGAACCCACATTCCGCCAACAGAACCCACATTAAGAGGTTATAAAAAGTTTTATCCATTTTTAACCCCAGGAACATTAAACTGTTCTTTTCCCTGATTGGCGGTTTTCAATTCATCACGAGTGGTTTCCAAGGTATTATTAAGGGATTCAATCTGTCCATTTTTGGCAGCAATTTTCTTTAATGACACATTATTAATGAATAGATTTAGACCCGCCCTGTCCGTAAATCTCTTAGAATCGGATCTGACTTTCTTTTTGTTTAGTTTTCTGAGTTTGCGTATTCGCTCTTCTTCTATGTTTGGAGGAAATAATTCTATAATAAGATTACATTTAAGGGATTTCATTTCCCCCTACATAAACTTTCAAAACTCTGAAAGTCTCTTTCTTTTTTTAATACCGGACTAAACTGATACCAGCTCCCGAATACGGGGCATAAAGCGATAATGACAATGAGTCTTTGGTCTTTTGTCCAGGGATGTGGTTTTGAGAGTAGTGAAATATAAGGATATTTTTAGCCGGTAATGCTATTCCGGCCTGCTCGCCTTCGCGAAGCTTCAGCGGAGCAAGGAAAGGCCAGCTTACACCAGCCCAGGGCAAGCCACAATGAATATGCAGGCCGAAGGCCAAATATTCATTGAGCGGCGCATGGCGAAGGCCTCAGCAGAGCAAAGCCGGGCGTTTTGGCGGGCCCCCGCCGTGCTAATAATTGGTAGTGGTGGGATTCTTTTCTTTCCCTCACTCCATTTGACCATTGCCCATCGGCGAGGCTACGATGAAGAAATCTCTGGATTTCGAAGAAATTCAGCTTTATGCAATCATAGCGCAGAATCTATATTTATTCTTCCTGAAAACGGACAATGATTCCTGCCCAAAAACAGACACTCAGCAATGATGAAAATGGAACAGGAAAACCATGCCCATAAATGAAGGAGACGAAATGTATTTTATCCCATGAACCCTTTTCTGAAAAAAAAACACAGGGTCAGCAACGGGGATTACAAAAACAAAATATAAAAGGCACATAGAGTTAAATCGAAACGCTGTTGTTCCTGGCCCGGCGGCATCGTCCAACTATATTTTATCCATCATTCTTATCTAAAATAAACTTATATTTGATATAATTTTAAATTCCAGTGCGTTGTTGCATTTTGCTTGAACGATGGATAAAATACTATTACGTTGTGTCCAATGCAAAAAAAATTCCAGAACATATCTCCATTGAAAAGAAAGCGTTATATTTGAGTTATGATTACAAAGAATGACATACTGACAAAACTAAAAGAATTGAAACCAACTCTTTACCAGAATTATTCGGTAAAAGAAATTGGACTATTTGGCTCATTTTCAGAAGATGATTTTACTGAAGAAAGTGATATTGACATTCTTGTTGAATTAGAAAAGCCAATT
>CAYRTD010000010.1:0-54803 GCA_964426915.1 uncultured Bacteroidaceae bacterium
AAAAAGCAACTAGCCAGATACTGCACCTAAGATAAATAAACGACTGACTTTCTTATACAACCAAATATTATATCCTTAAGTTGACGCGTATGCCCCAAGGGGCGCAATCACTAGCACAGGGTGTAGCCCTGTGTATTAGTGCGAATGAGAATCCTTGCCCCAAGGGGCGCAATTAATAACTGACGTCTGGATTGCGCCCCGCTAGAGAAAACTTCTATTTTGAATAACACTAAATCAAGGTTTCGAACACTCAAACCTTGTGAACCGTAGCTTTAGCGAAGGTTCATTCGACCACTTCAATTTTCTCCCGTAGAGATAAAATTAGAAAAATTATTTAAGGATTTTCCTTAACCTATTGGTGTTTTTCCCGTAAGTAAAATTATTGCTTGCAATAGGAGAAAATTTTATATAACTTCGTTCTACTGCAAAACTAAGGATTTTATTAATAAAATCAACGTATTCACTAATTAGAAAAAATATATGATAAGCAGGTGTTTTTTACCTGTTAGATTAACAAAATTATTATGAAGGACTTCAAAATTGAACATGCAAAAGAGGAACTGATTGAAATGTTTCGTGAAATAAATATGAATTCTGACAAAACTATAAATAAAGATGTTCTCAAAAGAAATAATTTTTCATTTTCCCAGTGGGAGTGTTTTGTGAGTCTTTCCAAAGATCTTGAACTGAACGATGCAGGTATTAATATCCTTTTGGAGGAGATCTATGCAGGCCGTGTGCTTTTACCCTGTGAAAAATAAAAAACATCAACCATTTCTAAAAAATATTAAATTAATTTTGTACTGTAATTTCTGTGGATTATATTTGCATCCGCTTAAGCGAAAACCGCTTTAGAAAAAGCAGCACGAAAAAGGGAGCATAGCTCAGCTGGTTCAGAGCACCTGCCTTACAAGCAGGGGGTCACTGGTTCGAATCCAGTTGTTCCCACACCATATTAACCCCATCAATATCGATATTGTTGGGGTTTTTTGTTTTCACGATTGTAATCTTTTATTGTTATCTTTAAATCGTATAAACAACGTAACCTCAATACAGCTTATTTGCATTTGAATATTCCTATGATCAATGCATTAATTGTTTAAACAGTGAGCAAAAGCAAGCAGGTAAACCGGCCTATATCCACCCTCATTACCCTCATCATTGCCGGCGAGACCGTCTTTTTTCTGCCCTTTGTAATGGCAAGAATTTTTCGCCCTACCCTTCTTGCCCTTTTTCAAATCAGCAATACCGAGCTGGGAGCCTATTTCTCGATGTATGGTATCGTGGCTATGGTATCCTATGTGTTCGGGGGAACACTTGCCGACCGCTTCCCCGCAAGAAACCTTATGGCAATAGCATTATGGCTTACTTCTCTGGGGGGCTTTATGATGACCGGTATACCTTCATCCGGAGTCATGTCTGTAATATATGCTTTCTGGGGTTTCACCACTATTTTCCTTTTCTGGGCAGCCATGATCCGCGCAACCCGTGAATGGGGAGGTGAAGGTTTTCAGGGTAGAGCCTTCGGCTGGCTGGAAGGGGGCCGGGGGGCCACAGCAGCATTGATCGGAACAATAGCATTTCTATTATTTTCCTGGCTGAGCCCCGCCCCTGGTGAACCTTTGCCTAAGGTATCCGGCATCCACGCTTTTCAGTATGTGATCCTGGCTGTTTCTATATTTACTTTTTTCACAGGTTTCATGGTTTGGTATTTTGTCCCCAGGCGTATACCTGTCTCCGGGGATGAAAACATGAAGTTTAATTTCCAAAAGATAGGCGGACTACTCAGACTTCCCACCATCTGGATGCTGGCGGTAATGATCGTATGTGCTTATGCAGGGTATAAAATTACCGATGATTTTTCCCTCTACGCCAGAGAAGTACTCGGATTTTCTGAAATAAGTTCCGCAGCCGTGGGAACGGGTGCACTGTGGATCAGGGCAATGGTGGCAATTATTGCCGGCTTTTTGGCTGACCGGTATAACGGTATAAAAATCATCATACTGAGCTACCTTTTTACTCTCACTGGTGGAATATTGATTGCAACCGGCTGGCTGGAGGAATTCACAGGACTGGTATTACTGAATCTGTTGTTTACCATGACAGGTATCTATGGGGTCAGGGCTCTATATTTCGCTATTCTTAAAGAAGCCCGCATACCCCTGGGTTATACAGGAACCGCTGTTGGCATAATGTCCTTCATAGGATTCACTCCCGATGTATTCATGAGCCCCTGGATGGGGCATATATTGGATTCACGCCCCGGACCCACTGGTCATCAGTTCGTATTCTGGGTGCTTGCCGGCTTTGCATTTTTAGGCTTTCTTGTCAGTATTGAGTTTCAAAAAGCAGCACGCAAGAACTGAAAAGTTATTTTACTTTCTCACCCACCCTTTTTTTTAATTCAATCAGCTCTTCTGATCTTTCTCCGATTCCTTATCCTTTTGTTTCTGCTTTTCTTTTTCATGTTCCTGATCTGCTACCGCCTTTTCGTGCTCTTCATCTCCGCTTCGGTCTTTTTTACGACTTTCGAGATTACGAAGACCTTCCACACGCCCGTAAAGCATTAATTGATCCCCTTCAACAATTTTCGAATCCCCATCGGGCGTTCCGATATAAGTGCCGTCATATCTCTGTATTCCCAATACATTCACTCCTTCATTTCGTAAATTACATTCTCCTATTGTTTTTCCAGTCATCCAGTCATCGGCACTCACCGTAATAACAGTAATTTCATAGCCGTCCTGCAACTTCAGTAATTCAACATAATCCTTCACTTTTACCGTTGAAAATTTTTCCAGGGCCCTGTTTATTATTCTTACCATCCTGTTTTCGAGCCATTTGCTTTTCGACAACCTCCAGAGTATCCATAAGCTCACAATGATGATCCCGGCACGAATCATACTTTCTTCGGCACTAAGGTCTTTACCCACGAAGGTCAGTATTAGTGAAGCCACGGCCGAAATAACACCAACATTACCAATAAGCATGAGCGTAAGAATGATCCGTCGCCTCACAGGATGATTAACTATCTTTTCTGCCTCATTGGTGGTATACCCTACTCCGGTAAAGGCTGATCGGGCCTGAAATTTTGCAGATTCTTTCGACAGCCCTGTATGAGTTAAAGCCTGTGAGGCTATTTTCGTGATCAAAACCGAAATTACAAGTATTACTATTAAACTAATAACCGAGACCATAATGGGTATAATATGATGTCATTACAAAAACCTGAAAAGTAAATATCTGTCCATCTATAAAAATAAGAGTTGAAGTGGAAGAATGTTCAGTATGGCTGTCCGTTTTTCGATAAATAATTCTGTAAGAAAAATTACCTGATGCACAAAAAGCAGGTCATTTTTGTTATCTTATAATAAAGTAATAGAGTATTGAAAGAGGCTTTTTAGACTTACTTATTTGCTATACAGAAGCTTATCAAGGTTACACACCAGCTTTGTGTTATGCAACTGATTGTGCTCCTTCTTTTTTTTAGTGGATAATTTGTATATTAATTCCCAAACATCAGATAAAAATATGAAAGAATTTGAAAAACTTGACCGGATAGCTATAAGTGTAAGATCCCACAGATTATTAAAGGTATTGATGAATGAAAATCCGGTACTCGAAGAAATATTACAGAACTCCAAAAATGAAACTGAAGTGCTGGTTGGAGTGCGGGCCTGGATTGAGAAATTGTTCGGAGACCGGGAAGAAGTTTTCTCATTCAGGAAATCCGACCATCCCACAAGAGAACAATTTGAAGAACTTGACTGGGGTGATTTTGCTATCATACGGATCCTTGATTATATAGATAATGCGGGTATAGAATATCCCGATCTGAATTTACGGGGTGAAATCGCTTACAGTAACCCTTTCAGGCTTTTATGGCTCGCAGTAAACCGCGGGACTGGTGGTGCCAAACCGGGCTTTTTCATTGATATGATCCAGTTGTTCCGGCAGTTACGCGGTGATGTTGTACAGAACATACCTTCTCTTGAACAGGTAACCGAATGGATGGATCGTTATCCCGACGGACTTGATCCACGAATTATTCAACTGAGAAAAGAAAACCGTGACCGTATTCTTAATCTTCTTATCGATAAACTTGAAAGTGGTGAACTTCAGAGCAATAAATACACTTTTGAAAAAGAAATGAGCAGGGAAGAAAAAATGCAAAAAGCCCTGGGCTGGTGGGAAAATGAAAAATTTCACCTTCATTTTGCTATACGCGAACCACAGCTCCTGAACGAAATGCTGAATAACTCACTGGATCCGGATACCCTGAAAATACTTAAGGAAGCAAAGGAAGCTGGCATTCCCTTTTTTGTTAATCTCTATTATCTTTCACTTTTGCATGTCAGGGTGCCATATTTTGCGGTGGGAGCCGACCTGGCTATACGCTATTACGTCCTCTACAGCAAACAACTGGTGGAAGAATTTGGCCATATCGTTGCCTGGGAAAAAGAGGATGTGGTAAAACCAGGGGAACCCAATGCTGCAGGCTGGCTGTTACCCTGCATGGATAATATCCACCGGCGGTATCCGGAAGTGGCTATTCTTATACCCGACTCAATGGGTCGTGCCTGTGGCGGACTTTGCTCAAGCTGTCAGCGAATGTATAATTTCCAGGCTGGACGATTGAATTTCGATCTCGAAAAGTTAAAACCCACGGCTTCATGGTCAGAGAAACTGAAAGATCTCATGAAATATTTCGAAGAAGATTCACAACTCAGAGATATCCTGATTACCGGTGGTGATGCATTCATGAGTTCAAACCGTACGATAGAAAACATACTGAATGAGATCCTCAAAATGGCCATCAGGAAGAAAAAAGCCAATGAAAAACGAGCAGAAAATGAAAAATATGCCGAAATAGTAAGAATACGTTTCGGAACACGTCTTCTGGCTTATCTTCCCCAACGAATTAATGATGAACTGATAAAAATTCTTCGCGAGTTCAGACAAAAGGCTCAGGAAGCCGGAATTCAGCAGTTCATTATTCAAACACATTTCCAGTCTGCAATGGAGATCACTCCTGAATCGAAAGTAGCAGTGGAAAAACTGATCTCAGCAGGATGGATTGTAGTGAATCAACTGGTATTTACAACAGCTGCCTCAAGAAGAGGGCATTCCGTTAAACTCCGGAAAATACTAAATGATATAGGAGTTCTTTCTTATTATACTTTTACCGTAAAAGGATATATGGAGAATAATTCCAGCTTCACACCAAATGCCAGGATCGTACAGGAAGAACTCGAAGAAAAAATGACTGGAAAGATCCCTAAGAAATACTTTAATACAATAACTCAGATGCATGACAAGCCTGAAGACATGCAGGAACATATCAATAAAATCCGGCTTAACGCAAACATACCCTTTCTTTCTACCGATAGAAATGTCCTTAACATGCCGGGTGTAGGTAAAAGCATGACCTTCAGAGTTGTGGGAGTAACCCGGTATGGAAGGAGAATACTTGAATTTGAACATGACTCAACACGGCCCCATAGTCCGATCATCGAAAAAATGGGAAAAGTTGTAATTATCGAATCCAAATCCATCCACGAATATCTGAGTCAAATAGAGGAACTGGGCGAAAACAAAAAAGAATACACCGGGATCTATGGTTATTCCATGGGACAGACAGAAGAAAGATTTCCGATATTCGAATACCCCGAGTATGTATATGGATTAACGGATGAGTATACAAATCTTGATATAAGCTGATTCATTTTATGACAGTTGAATTATCAGAAAAGAAAATATAAGTCATTTTTTCTTAGATTTGTACAATTCCATAATTCGTTTTAATGTCTTATTTATGTATTACCTGAAAAATATACGCCGGGCATTTTCTTTTCTGGCCATTATCCTGAGCGGGTGTTCAGGAGAAATTCTTCTGGAAAGCGAATCATTTGAAAATACCGGCGGCTGGGTCACGGACCCACAGTTTATCCAGCAAATGGGTTCTGCTTATCTGATGTCGCACGGCATGGGAATCCCGGTTGAAAATGCTTCCACGTTTATTGATACTTACAAGCAAGGGAAATATCATGTCTGGGCACGCACACATAACTGGGCACCAGGCAGCTGGGATCCGCCGGGCAGATTCCTGTTAATGGTTAACGGAGAAGAACTCGAAAATATTCTTGGAACAAATCCTGGCTGGAACTGGGAATATGCAGGACAAACTAAAATAAAGAGAGGTTCAAACACCATTGAATTAAAGGATCTTACCGGATTTAATGCTCGTTGTGATGCCATTTACTTCAGTAAAAGAAAAGAAGCTCCACCCAAGGATCCGGAAGAAATTAAATTATGGAAAGAGAGTATAAATGTTCATGATTCAGACAGAAGGAAAAAACAGAAATTCGATCTGGTTGTGGTTGGTGGGGGAATTGCTGGTTGTGCTGCCGCCATTGCAGCTGCTGAAGAAGGGCTAAAAGTAGCACTTATTAATGACCGCCCGGTACTGGGTGGAAATGCCAGCAGTGAGATTCGTGTACATACTCTTGGCATTTACGGCCATTTTGAACGAATCATCAAAATGCTTGACACAAAACATTACCCTAACGGGTCACCCGAAGCAGTTAAAGATGAGAATAAACGTCATGAAAATATTGAAAGTTATGAAAATATTAAGCTTTTCCTCAACTTCAGAGCCTATGCCGCGAATACCGATGGTAATAAAATCACATCTGTTGATGCCCGTCATATTAGCGGTAAAGATCACATGCGTTTTACGGCTCCTCTATTTGTAGATTGCACCGGGGACGGATGGATAGGTTATTGGGCCGGGGCGAATTACTTTTATGGCCGGGAACCAAAAGATAAATATAATGAGGGCTGGGAGAAATACGGAGAGCTCTGGAGTCCGGAAACAGCCGATAAACGTGTAATGGGATCTTCTATTCTCTGGCGGAGTTACGATGCTGATAAACCTCAGGTTTTTCCAGAAGTGCCATGGGCCATGGAAATAGTAGATGATTTTGCTGCAAGAGAGGGAACATGGCAGTGGGAAATGTCTGCGAACAATCTGCATCAGATTGATGACGGTGAAAAAATAAGAGATCACATGCTCAAAGCCATATATGGTTCCTTTTATAATGAAAAACAAAAACCGGGTAACGAAAACCTAAAGTTGGAATGGGTTTCCTGGTTGCTGGGAAAAAGGGAATCCAGAAGAATTGAGGGAGACTATATTTTTAGCTTTAATGATGTAAAGGAGCTTCGTAAATTTCCGGATTCTGTAGTTTCTGAAGTCAGAGATGTCGATGTACATTACCAGCAAATACTGGTAGATTCTTCCAAACCGGATTTCCTGTCGGAAGCAATGTTTTATAAAACAGAAAAATATTATATTCCCTACCGCAGTCTGTATTCCAAAGACATAAATAATTTGTTTATGGCCGGGAGGTGTTTTAGTTGTTCGCATATCGGACTCGGAGGACCCAGGGTAATGCGCACCACAGGACAGATGGGTGCCGCTGTGGGATATGCGGCTGCTATGTGTAAAAAATATGATGCTTCTCCAAGAGATATTTATGAAAAATATCTTAATGAATATTTGACACTGGTACAAGGCAGTGATGATAAACAATAGAAATGAAAATACTGGCTGGCTTACTTATCCTTTTGACGCTGTTCTTATTTTCATGTAACAGTCCCGAGAACAGAGTACTCAAAAAAACTGAAGAACCTTTAAATATTTCAGGAATATATCCTCACCTCGCTTATTACAACAATGAGGGGGAATGCGGAACCGGAGCAGTTGTTTCCTGGGCCGGCAGATTATGGGTAATTACCTATGGACCTCATCTTCCATATGGTTCCTCCGATAAACTTTATGAGATCACTCCTGACCTTAAACAAATAATAAGACCTGAAAGCATTGGAGGAACACCTGCCAACAGGATGATCCACACTGAAAGTGCCCAGTTATTCATAGGCCCCTATGCAATTGACAGTATTGGGAATATCAGGGTTATTCCCTATGATGTTATGCCTGGACGACTTACCGGAAATGCCCGGCATCTTACAGATCCGGAAAACAAAATTTACTTCGCCACAATGGAGGAAGGCTTTTATGAAGTAGATGTTCACAATCTGGAAGTAAAAACACTCTTCCCTGACAGTCATATACTTCCCGAAGATGAGTACAGTTCATTATTGCCGGGAGCTCACGGGAAAGGACTATACAGTGGGCAGGGTGTTCTGGTTTATTCCAACAATGGGGAGCTGGGTCCTGAAGCACTTACAAACTTTAACATCCAATCAGGTATCCTGGCTGAATGGAACACCGAAAACTGGAAAAACATCCGTCGTGATCAATTTGTTGAGGTTACAGGTCCAGGAGGCATTTATGGAAATCTCAATTCAAAAACCGATCCTATCTGGACATCCGGCTGGGACCATAAATCCGCCTTTATTGGAGTGCGGGATGCCGGAAACAATGAATGGAATTTCTATCGGATTCCAAAAGCAAGCCACAGTTATGATGGAGCTCATGGCTGGAACACAGAATGGCCAAGAATCAGAAATGTGGGAAGCAAGGGAACACCCTACTACCTTATGACCATGCATGGGATGTTCTGGCATTTTCCTTCGAACTTCAGCCTTTCAAATACAGCCGGATTACGCCCGCTGTCAGCATACCTGAAAGTAATTGGAGATTTCAGCCTTTGGAATGGTAAACTGGTTTTTGGTTGTGATGATTCCGCACAAAAAGAATTTCTGAATAAAAGGAAGGTGAAAGGGAAGATTCAAGGGCCTGGCCAATCCAATTCCAATCTATGGTTTACCGGGCATTCCACGCTTAAGCGTTTAGGTCCAACAACAGCAGGTGGAGCAATCTGGCTGAAAGATGAAATAAAAGCTTTCACTCCTTCCGAACCTTATCTGTTTGCCGGCTGGACAGAGCGTACATGCCGGATGTTCAATCATGGAACCCAAGACATTGACTTTTGTTTTGAAATCGATGAGATCGGTGATGGCAACTGGTCGGAATATAAAAAGATAGCCGTCAAGGCAGGAGAAAATCAAGAATTAAGCTTTGAGAAATCCATAGAAGGTGAATGGATACGAGTGAAGACTACCCGGAATACCAAAGCAACCTTAGTTTTCTCTTATGCTGATGAAGAGATTAGGGATTCAATCCCTCATGATATTTTTAAAGGACTTAGTATCGTCAGCGAGGAAAGATCAACAGGTGGACTTCTTTACGGGCTGGGTAATGATCGCAGAGCACTGGGAATTTCTGTGTTTCAGTTTAATGATACGGGAAAGATCAACATGGGATATTATGAGCTAAACTCAGATATGGAACTTATTCCTAAGAATGACAGGGATACCAGGGAATTCATAAATGAAACATTTGCTATACCTAAAGATGTGATTAGTATTGAAGAATCATCTGTGCTCATTGTGGACGATAAAGAAAGAAGGTGGAGATTACCTCTTGGTGAAAAGGATTATACTCTACTTACTGATCAGGGATTTCTCAGGCTTGCCCGTGAAGTGGCCACTGAAAGGGATCTTTTCAATTGTCACGGAACCTTTTATGAATTACCTGCTGAAAATGCAGATGGTTTTGCTAAGATTAGACCGGTAAGTTCACATAATTTAAGGATTCACGATTATGCAAGTTACCGGGGGATGCTGATAATGACCGGAATAAATCCGGAAGAAGCTAAAAATAATCCACATGTTTTTATTTCAGAGGATGGCAAAGCTGCCATCTGGGCAGGAGTAATAGATGACCTCTGGAAATTGGGAAAACCAACTGGGAATGGTGGCCCCTGGAAGGGAAGCAAGGTTAAAGCCGGGGTACCATCAGATCCTTATCTGATCGGATTTTATGATGATCGGATACTCAGACTTTCCCATCAAAGCATCGAAGCCATAACCTTTACAATTGAAGTGGAGCCTATGGGTCACGGTCCATGGATGAAATACAAAACTATTAGTGTTGATCCGGGAGAAGAATTCAAATATAAATTCCCTGGCAATTTTGAAGCCCGATGGATAAGATTTACCTCAGATAAGGATGCAAAAGTAACTGCCTGGTTGGAGTACCGGTAGATTCTGCCAGAATATTTTTTCCTTTTAACTTATGGTTTCATTTGCGAAAAATTCTGAAAACCACATCAATATGTTTAGATCCTGTCAGCTTCTTTAAAATATTTAATTCCTGTTTTGAAAAATTTATAGGCATTATTAAAAGAAAGAGATAAGATTTTCGTTCTTTACACAACATACCAAAAATCTCCCGGAAAATACTATAGCATTACCTGTAACAAAAAAAATACAACCAAATACCCAACCATGAAAAGAAGAAATTTTATAAAAAACACTTCTGCTGCCGCCGCAGGATTAACTATTGGTGGAATGGGAATGACCGCAAAAAGTTATTCCAATATTATGGGTGCAAATGATAAAGTCCGTATTGGAATTGTCGGATTTTCAAATCGTGCAAGAGGATCACTAATTCCCTCTTTTCTAAGTCAGGCTGAAGAAACAAACATGGAGATCATAGCAGTTTCCGACATCTGGAATCGCAGAAGGAAAGAGGCAGAAGAATATTTTGATGAAAGGGGTATAAAGATTAATACCTATAGGAATAATGAAGAAATGTATGACTCAAAAACAACCGATGCCGTTATCGTAAGCACAGCCGATTTTCAGCATGCATTGCATCTTGCCCAGGCTGTTAAGGCAGGACAGGATGTATACGTTGAAAAACCTTTTGCGGAAACCATGGAAGACGCAAGAGTTGCTCTTAAAGCCGCCAAGGAGACAGGAAAGGTAATCCAGGTGGGATCTCAGAGAAGGAGCGGATCCAATTATCATGCAGCCAACGATTACATCAGATCAGGAAAATTCGGAAAGATCACCATGGCTGAGATGACTTGGAATGTTAACCAGCCTGGTCGTTGGCGGTTACCCGAGCTCACAGCTTCGATTAAAGAAAAAGATACAGATTGGAGACGTTATCTGATGAATCGTCCATACGAGCCCTGGGATCCCAGAAAATACCTTGAGTACAGATTGTTCTGGCCTTATTCATCGGGAATACCCGGACAATGGATGTGTCACCAGATCGATACCGTTCACTGGTTTACCGGAATTCCTCACCCCAGAACAGTTTCGGCCAACGGAGGCATATATATGTGGAAAGATGGAAGAAAGAATTTTGATACCATGACAGCGGTATTTGAATACGGACCGCTTAACAAGCCTGGTGAAGGGTTTCAGGTCGTTTACTCTTCACGTCAACATAACTCGGCGGGCGGAACAAAAGAGATCTACTATTCCAACGGAGGATCTTTGAATCTTGCCAACAATATGGTTACACCTGATGGCGGTCTCACCGAAAAACACGCCAGCGCAATGAATATGGAACCATTTTTACTGGAAGAATATAAATTACCCGAAATAAAGATCACTAATACAGCAGATTCAGGTTCCGATAATATGACCACTATGCATATGCGTAACTGGATGGACTGCATCCGGAGCCGCGAACAGACAAATGCTCCTGTAGAAGCAGGATATAATCATTCCATTGCAGGTATCATGACAACTGCTGCACTTCACACCGGCCAACGGGTAAGCTTTGATGAAGCGAATCAGGAAGTTATGGCAGGGGAAAAAGTTTTCCGATATTAAGGATATTAAGCTAATGTTCAGGATCAACGTGCTAATAGGAGTTAGTCGATAATGTTTGAGCATTATCTTGTAAGTCATACCGATTAATCGGTATTGGTGAGAGTGTAAGTAGTGTCTGTTCCGATAGCTATCGGGATAAATGTTCGAGATAAAGGCGCGCAAAAACTTTAAACCGCAGTCGGGAAGAAACGAATCAAAGGTTGATTTTTTAAATTGTTGATTTTATGGATAATAATGGCTTTGATTTTGGGATACACCCTAAGGGTGTAAGAAAAATCAATGAGATCCTTCGACTAAATGATTTTGAAAAATAAATTCATAGTCTCACTAATTTAATACTGAATGAACAAACCGAGTGACATCATTATTAAAAAATTACTTTTTAATATTCACACAAAAAATGAAAACGAACCATCCATTATTAATAGTCTTATCAACCCTGTTATTTTTTTCCTGTAATGCTCAGAAAAACTCCATGGTAACAGTAAATCAGATTCCCGGTGAAAACAAAGTTGAAGTGAAAATTGATGGCGAGTCTTTTTCCTCCTACATCTGGCCGGCAAATATGGAGAAACCGGTACTCTACCCCCTCCGTACTGCAGAAGGAATTATCATAACACGAGGATTTCCCATTGACCCAAGAGCGGGAGAAAGAGTAGACCACCCTCATCATGTGGGCCATTGGCTGAATTACGGGAATGTAAACGGACTTGATTTCTGGAACAATTCGTATGCTGTACCCAAGAATAAAAAGAAACATTATGGTTCCATCCATCATGAAAAAATTAATAAGCTTAAAAGCGGAAAAGGAAAGGGAGTTTTGGAAGTTGAAGCAACCTGGCGAAATTCTCAGGGAGATATTCTTCTTTATGAGCAAACCAAATTTGTTTTTTCAGGGAACAAGGAAAACAGGACTATTGACAGATTTACAACACTTAAAGCAGCTAATGAACCTGTTGGGTTCAAAGATAATAAGGAAGGGCTTTTTGCAATTCGTATGGACAGAGCTTTTGAATTCCCATCCGATAAGCCTGAAGTATTTACTGATGATGAAGGAAACCCCACAGAAGTTAAGCTAAACAATGAAGGAGTAAATGGCAGGTATTTAAGTAGTGAGGGAATTACAGGTGCTGAAGTATGGGGCACTCGAGCAAAATGGATGAGCCTCTCAGCAGAAAAAGAAGGTGAAAAGATCTCAGTAGTAATCTTCGACCATCCGGATAATCCCGGCTATCCAACTTATTGGCATGCCAGACCTTATGGCTTGTTTTCAGCTAATCCATTTGGCCAGGCAATCTTCACAAATGGTGAAAAAGAAATGAACTTCAGTCTTGATCCTGGTGAGCACGTCGTTTTTAAATACAGGATCTATATTAAATCCGGAGGATTTGCGGGAAAGGAGAAGTTAAATGAAATCTTTGAAGTTTACTCTCAAAAATAACCTGAAATACCTGAAAGAGACATGTGAACCAGAAGATGATCTTACCGAAAATGATACTCCGGAGCAAACCGGCCTTGTTGCACCTTTTGTATTACCGACTGTTAACTCCATAATATTCCTTGCTCTTTAAAGAGTTATTTTATCCCTGCAATTGAGAAAATTTTCCCCGAAACTCTGTTCCTTTATGTTTAATATTGAACTTAAATTTGCGAACTCTAATGCTTAACAAAGTGAGCGGTTAATTATTAAAAATTTATGAAAATTCTGATTTTTCTATTTTTATTTCTACTAACGGAATTCCAGGCTACCGGTTCCCTTATGGCAAATTATCCTTATCCAACTGATAATCCGGTTGCAAAGTATGATTTAAGCTGGACAGATACTCTTCCCTGGAAAAATGTTTTAGTTATGGATCCCCGCTCCGGAAACCCAGATTCATTATTTAATAACTTACAAAATGAAATGATGAATCAAGGTGGTGGGGTAATATATTTCCCCCCCGGTGAATATTACTTCAAAGATCATTTATTTATTGAATCAAACATCATTCTCCGAGGCGCCATACCTTCCCGTACCGATAAATTCAATCCTGCCGTTCCCCAAGAAGAGCTCATGCCCATTATTGATGCACGCGACCGGAGATATCAACTTACCACGCGCTTCTTCTTTCCTGAATACAAAGGTATAGATCCTCTAAAGGCTTTCAGAGGAATACGATCGAAAAACCCCGGTATTTCAAAAAACATTGCCATCCTGGATATTGAGATACACAACGGACATATTTATATAGGAACCAGGGAATCTCTAAGTGATGACGTTTCCCAAAACAATGTTGCCGGCAATATTCTTGTTTACGGAAATATCCTGAAAAATTCAGCTGTGGCAGGAAGTGAAATACCTGTCCCGGGACAGAATGAAGATCAAATCTGGATGGATCGTGAACTGGGAGCAATAACGGTTTTTGCAGGAGAAAATATACTGATTGCCAATAACAGAATCCCAAAAAGCGGTGAATCTAATTTCCTGATGAGAAATTATAAACTTTATCCTTCCCGGAAAGAGTGGGATGAAAACGGAGAAATGACAAGCAGGGATATCTGGTTTGATTTTGATAACCGTACGGGTATAAGAGTTAATTATATGCCAATGATTGAAGGCCTGCGAATATGGAAAGATTATCCGGCATTCGAAAAAGCATGGAAAAATGGAGGAATTGAGAAACTGGTAACCCCAGGGTCAATGGCAACAGGAATTGTTATCCGGGATAATTATATTTTTTCTACAGGAAAGGGCGGGATCAAATCTACCGGCTGGGGTACAAAGATTTCCTTCAATGTGATCCGCTGTTTTCCGGAACTACCCCTTCCTACCCATACAGGAATATATATGGATGCATTCGTAAATGATATGCGCGCCATAGAAGTAAGAGGCTGGGAATGGACGATTGAAGGAAATGATTACGAAGTATACAGCAATTACACTCCGGAAGGGATTAAATTCAATGACGGAGAAGGAATTATGCATGAATCCTGGGAGAATATAGATATAAGGAACAGTGTTATCCGTAATAATGTGGGGAATCAGTATCTATGTTTTTGGAGAATTCCGGTAAACGGTCTTCTTATTGAAGGTAACCGGGTCCGCACAAAACTCAAATGGCATGCAATATATGTGAACGGACAAACAAGGTTTTCACCGGATGATCTTGTGGATCTTCCGGTTCACAATGTTATTATCCGAAATAATATTACGGAAGGTGGAGGTATAAAACTCTTGGGACAAGGAAAGGGTAATATTATTGAAAATAATCAGCATGCCCTCCGAAATGAATCCAGGATAATTGACGAAACCGGTGCAAAAGTAAAAAACAACCGGGGATATATTATTGAGTAAAGAAACTTTGTTGAACAGAACAAAAAATTGATCGAAACTGCCGAAAACAGTATTGGCCTGTAAATCCTTAATTATTAAATTTTTAAGCGTAAAATAAGGAGCCTTATTATGAATAATTCTAAAGTAATAGTTACATTAGTTATCCTCTTTCTCTTTCCCCGGATAAACTTTTCCCAGAACGCTTGGAATCCAGCAACTTACCCGGATGAAAAAGGTTACATTCTCAGAATAGCCCCCATGGTTGAGAGACTTGCCGGTACCGGTTTTGGACGCAGGTCCCTGGCACCATCCAATTGTCCGGATACTGGTTTACCGGTGTACACCTGGGCACTGGAAGGAGAAACGATCATTTCGCCATATACCGGCAGGGCATATAAACAAGGTCCGGTCGGGTATTTCGGCCCAAAGGCCAGGAATGAAAAAGGTGAAATTATTGCATTTGGGGGGGATCCTCTGAAAAAAGACCTCCCTCCCACCATTGCTGCCATGCTGATGAATCCGGAAAATGAGCGCGCCCGGGCCTATGTTTCGATACCCGGTAATATGCGTCAACAATATCATTTTGCATGTAAAAACTGGGCAAGGTTTTATCCCCTGCTGGCCGATAAAATGGGAGATGCATGGAAAACAGAGTTTTATCGCTGGGTGGGGACATACACAGAATCCAGACGCCCATCCGACGGATACCGTGAATCGCTCCCACTTTCCACTCCTCACAACCTGGTGGGGCAGCCCGGATACCTTCTGGGAGGGAATCCGAAAGATGGTGGAACAGAGAATCATAAAACCATGTGGCGGACAAGTGCTTTGTTATATAGTCAGCTGTTTCCGGATAGCGGTAAAATTTCCGGATATCCTGTACAGGAAGCAGAAAACCTGGTAAAAGATATGATCACACATTATCTTGATCTGACCCTTCGGGTAGGAAATGGAGAATACGATAGTCAGGTATATTATCCACACTCCATTGAAGCATTTATGAATCTTTACGACTTTTCGACTAATCCGGAGATAAAAGAAATTGCCGGTTTTGCACTGGATTATTATTTTGCCACCTATGGCCTTAAGGTAATCGATGGATTTATAGCCGGAGCACAAAAACGAGGTTATCTGCCAACCGGTGATCCTTCGGAGATGGAAATAATGCAATGGGCTTTTTTCAATAATAGTAGTGCCGACATGACAGAAGCAATCACCACCATTCAGCAATCTACCACTACCTACCGGCCCAATAAGATCATCTGGGATATTGTAAAGAAAAATGTTTCCCTTCCTTTTGAAGCAAAAATGAGCCGCCCTTTTTACCATATGGATCATCCGCATGCTTTTGCCGAGACATTCTATTGCTCGGAAAACTACGCTTTGGGAAATATCCAGATGACCATTGTTGATAACCCCAATCAGCAAATGGTCTGGTCGCTGGTAGCAAAGGGAACTGATGGTCCACTCTGTTTCAGCGGTGGACATCCTATGAGGAAAAGAACATCCGGACATAGTCCCTATACTCAAACCCTTCATTCAAAGGGTTCATTAATTTTACTTACCGCTCCTACCCGTAAAGTCAAAGATCCCGGTCCCGACATCGCACCCGATTATTCAAAATCTGAACGGCCGAACCTCTGGCATCTCCCGGAAACAGAACAGGGTGATAACTATCAGATCAGAAACCGTCAGAAATATGCCCTTGAAGAATTGAAGCCCCTTAAAGCACTTGCGGCAGAAACTCCTGAAGCTTATGAAAATTTCTGGAATGAAAACGTGGGCTCTGCATCTTCATGGTTATACTATCCCGCAGATCTCATACCCATCCAGGCAGGTGAAAACTGGTATTTTGAAGCTAATAACAGTTTTGTAGCAGTTATTCCTCTTACAAGATCTTCCTTTGAATTAGGACCAGATCCCGGAATCGCTGAAAAAATTGAAGGTAGTGCAGGTAAGTTCTTTCGTGACTATCATTTATTGGTCTTTCCCGGAAAAATTTCCGGGTACATAATCGAGACCGGAGAGAAATCTGAATTTAACACACTGAATGAATTTCAACTTTCAATAGAAAAAAAGGTAAAAACCGATCTGTCAAAATTAAAGAAAGACCTTCTCGTAAAACATACCAGCTTGTCCGGAGATGAAATGGAAATGAAATATTTTCCCGAAGGATTGCGATGTGGAGCCCGGATTAATGGAGAAACCATCGACTGGGATAATTTTACCGACGGAGCAGTCTATGAAAGCCCCTACATCAAAGTAAAAGATGGGAAAATGGAAATAACAAATGGAAAGTCCGGCTATAGCGTCGAATTTATCGACGGGGTTTTGGTCTATAATGCTTTACAGGAAAACACTGATGACTGATGGACCTGAAATTCCTAAAACAATATTGCGATCGTATACCGAATCGCAACGACAGAAACAGACCAATATTTCTTTATTGAAATGAGGAGGCAAAGGAAGTAAATCTTCATTTCGGGAATTATAAGTATAAATCCGCTTAAGATACTGTTACAGGTGAAAAAATAAATCCTGTTGATCCTGTCTCACATATTGGTACAGCAGAAGATGAATAAAAATTGCAAAATAAGCATAAAGAAGAAAAGATTCTGTTTTCTTTCAATCCTCAGAGTCTTTTGCTAATAATAACAAGGTTTAAGGCCGTTCCAAAATCAGACCTATCTCCAAAACTGAAGTTAAGGGATCATCCGGCATATCATGTTTAATCCTATAGGTGTAAACACCCCTTTCCTTATATTTCTTATTCTTTTCTACCAGGTGTTCACTATCCCATATTTCTAAAGCCGGATCCCCTATATAATCACCATTTTTATCCCGGATTTTCAGCTCATAAGTTTGAACGCTTTCATTACCGTCAGGACTTATCTCTGTTACTTTTACTTTTAAAACCTCATGACTGAAACCACTGACATACCGAAAGGATAGAATCATATTATAGGTCATATCTGTATTTTCAACAGGCACTTCGAATTCGCGTACATCCTCGCTCAGCCATTTCAAACCGGGAGACAAATCCTTATAATTTACATATTCACGGTTACCCGGTTGACAGGAGATTAAACTAATTGTCATAACCAGAAATGATAAAAATAGACGTATCATGGTTTTATTTTTTAATGTTCTTCTAAATTAAGAAAAAAGGGGAAATTCAAAAAAAAAGGCAAGATCACCTTATATAAAGCCCGACTTCTGCAAATCCCAAAATTTTCGACAGGGAGCGAATTAAAATATCTCATTTCCGATTCAATAAATCTTAAACTTTTTCTCACATTTCCGGTTATATATTTTTTAATATTTTACCGGCAATGAAAAAAATAGCACTTTTTGGAGCGAGTGGAAAAACCGGACAACAGTTTTTAATTCAGGCTCTCGAACAGGGATATGAATTAAAAGCACTTGCCCGTAATCCTATAAAAATTCCTCAGGAATCACGTGCGCTTAAAATCATTAAAGGAGATGTCCTAAATCCAGCCGATGTAGATAAAACCATTGAAAATACCGATATTGCTGTAAGTCTTTTCGGGCATGTTAAGGGATCACCCCCATGGCTGCAAACCGATGGGACAAGAAATATTGTAAACTCAATGAAAACATATGGCGTAAACAGGATTATCTCACTCTCGGGTGGAGCTTTACGCTTTCCCGGAAAGGACAAACCGAAGTTTGCTGATAAACTTATCAAAATAATTATGCAATTAAGCCTTCCAAGGATTCTCCTGGATGCTGAAAGTCATTATATATTTCTTCAGGATAGTGGTGTGAAATGGGTTATCGTCAGGGCTCCGAGGCTGAATGATGATCCGAAAAATGGAAAGTATGGAGTTGGCTGGGTAGGGGTAAATTCAGGAACCAGGCTCAGTAGAGCAGATCTTGCCGATTTTTTACTCAGATTGATTGAAGATGAAAGTTATGATTTCAAAATGCCATTTGTCAGCCAGACAAAGACATAACTTCTAATGCTGGTAAATATCGGAACCTTTTGGTCTTTTCCCTGAGCATTACCTTACCTTATGGTGAAAGAAACCATTAATTTTTCTGATTTCATTCACCCTAAGGATACCACTATATATATTTATTTCTGTCGCGGAACTTAAAAAAGCTTAATTTATTCACCTGTTTCCAGAAAGGATCTGAAGTTTTTAATATCCTCTCTTATCATTTCTTCAAATAAAGGATTAAATAATTTCGCGATGCTTTCTCCGGCCTTGCCAGCCGGTACACGATAAGAAATAAATACGTGCAATTCTGTACCGGATTTTCCAGATCTAATGAATTGAACATTTCCGGCGTTTTCAATAACAGAATCCGGTAAAGAATGCCAGCTGATACGTTCACCAGGAACATCTTCCACAATTCTGCTTTTCCAGCTGATAGTCCCCAGTCCTCCAGGAATCTTGACTTTCCATTCAGAATGTGTGTCATCAATAGCTTTAACCTCATCAAGGTGATCCATGAAAAGAGGAAGATTCTCAAGCTTTCTCCAGAATGCATATACCTCATTTGGAGGTTTATTGACGGTAATACTGGTATAAATATTTATATTCCGGCTTTTGATCCCCAGTGTCTTGCCTGCAATATCGTAAGCAGGGCAATAACCGGTTGTCCCTCGAAACATAAGATAACTGGCAGCAAGAGCTTTGGGAAAACTACCCTTTTTTGAAATGGCATTGCACATGAGAAAAGATCCCGAAATCAGAGAAATAATACGTTCGGGAAAGCCAACGTTGCTTTTTAAATCAGGAACAGATAAATCTTTTGATTTTTTCATTTTCCAGGTTGTTTTAGTTTACAAAAAAATAATTGTATGAAGTCCTATAAGCACACTTAGACCCATATTAATAGTAAACATTCAAAAACGATTTTGTTTTGTTAATCTTCGATATAATATGTGAATTTTCATAAAAGAAAAAGAAAAAGGGCGGAAAATATAGCAAAAACCAAATTATTGATTTAAATATTATTAATATTTTTTGAAATAAGACTTTTACCCACTAAATTATCAGGGTTAGAAAATATTTTCTGATAAAGCTATTGTATATAAATAATTTAAGATTAACTTTGCACATTATAATACAATATAACATAATAACAATGAAAAAAGGAACAGTAAAATTTTTCAACGAATCAAAAGGATTTGGATTTATTAAAGAAGATGATTCAGAAAACGAACACTTCGTACACATTTCAGGTTTAATCGATGAAGTACGCGAAGGTGACGAAGTAGAATTTGAATTAAAAGAAGGAAGAAAAGGTCTTAACGCAGTAAATGTGAAAGTAGTTTAAATATAAATGCTTAAACCTTACAACACCATTTTAAAGCTTGCCGTTTCCGGCAGGCTTTTTTTTGTTGAAAATTTTTAAATGAATATACCTCTGAATGTAAATTTTCCTCACAGGATAAAAAACCCTATATAATAAAAGCCGTTTCACTGATTGTGAAACGGCTTTTATCAACTGAAATGAAAAAATTACTATTTCTGAATTACAAATCTTTTCATTGAATATTTTCCTTCGGTGGTATACCTTATAAAGTATACTCCGGATTCATATTCGCTAATATCAATATTTGCAGATACACTGTTAAGATTAAATGATTTCAAAACAGCTCCATCCATTCGTATGATCTCCACATTTCCATCTGAAAATCTATCATTATCTGTAATCCGCATCGTAACTTGGTACTGAGCAGGATTAGGATATACCTGTATCATATCTTCCTGTACCATAGAGCTAAAAACTCCGGTAGAAGGTGTCAGTACCGCATCAATTACATGAACTACTCCGTTGTCTGCTTCAATGTTTGCTACCGTTACCTCAGCATCGTTAATAAATATTCCGTCACCGGTTACGCTTACAGTAATGTTTTTTCCCAAAACTGTTTCGATCATCTGGCCATCGCTTAAATCCGTGCTCATGGCTTTTGCCGCTACAACATGGTAAAGAAGTATATCGGTCAGGGCTCCTGTGGGATCGTCCAGTAAGGCGTCAAGGGTTCCTGAGGGTAGTGCAGCAAAAGCATCATCGGTAGGAGCAAATACAGTAAAAGGTCCTTCCCCCTGAAGTGTTTCAACAAGTCCGGCGGCGGTAACCGCTGCCTCCAGTGTTTCGTGAGCTTCGCTGTTGACAACGATATCAACAACAGTTGCATAAGGAGCAGCCATCATATCAGGAACCGCAATCGGCCAGATACCTGGAGAAGGCACGCTTACACCTTTGGTATTTCCTCTCATCATCATGTCCTGACCGAACATATACAAAGGATATCCTTTATAGGTGAGCTGGTCTCTGCCAAATACATCAATTACTGCAAAATCTTCAGCATTGAGAATAGAAGGGATAATTATTTCAGTTTCTTCATAGATAGGCCATGCATCATTATTGGAAAAATCCTCATTGGTGAAATTATTCCGGTTATACTTATCATTCACCCAGTAATAAAGAGTCACACCCATATCATCTGTAAAATACTTAACGATTTCATCACCCTGAGTATAGTCAGCTTTATAGTTTGTTCCATCATTTCCAACAAGTTGACCATCAGCGATCATTATTTTATAATCAGGTTTTGCAACAAACCACTTGTCAATTAATCCATCTCCTTCAACTTGACCAGGAGCCGCATCATTTATAAAATAATAGAGTGGCCAACCTTTATATGTAGTCTGCATTTCACCGGAACCTCTGTCTATGGAACCAAAATCATCAGGGTTTAAACCTTCTGCCACAGTAACATCTTCTTCATAGAATACAGGCCAGTTATTTATGCAATCTCCTTCACAATTTGACATTCCGTCAACATCAGGTGAAAAGAAATATAAAGTTCTTCCTGCATGATCGGTAAGAATAGTTCCGAAATCATCAGATTCCCTGGTAAGCACGTCGGCTGGTGGGATCAGAACCGCATCAATTACGTGAACAACGCCATTATCGGCCTCAATGTCAGCTACAGTAACCTGGGCATCATTAATGAATACCCCATCATTGTTAATTGTAACGGTAATATTTTTTCCAAGAACAGTCTCAATTACCTGCCCATCACTAAGATCGGTACTCATAGCCTTATCTGCAACTACATGATAAAGCAGTATGTCAGTAAGATCACCTGTTGGATCATCAAGCAAAGCATCGAGTGTACCTGCGGGAAGAGCAGCGAATGCAGCGTCGGTCGGAGCAAAAACAGTAAAAGGACCTTCTCCCTGAAGTGTTTCAACCAGACCGGCAGCCCCTACTGCAGTCTCCAATGTAGTATGATCTTCACTATCAACCACAATATCAACAACTGTGATTGTTGGGGGGGTAAGTACAGCATCAATTACATGAACAACACCGTTATCAGTTTCAATGTCGGCTAAAATGACCTTAGCATCATTAATAAATACGCCATCTCCGGTGATTGTTACTGTGATATTCTTTCCAAGTACAGTCTCAATTACCTGCCCATCACTAAGATCGGTACTCATAGCCTTATCAGCAACTACATGATAAAGCAGTATGTCAGTAAGATCACCTGTTGGATCATCAAGCAAAGCATCGAGTGTACCTGCGGGAAGAGCAGCGAATGCAGCGTCGGTCGGAGCAAAAACAGTAAAAGGACCTTCTCCCTGAAGTGTTTCAACCAGACCGGCAGCCCCTACTGCAGCCTCCAGTGTGGTATGATCTTCACTATTAACTATAATATCAACGACTGTGATTGTTGGGGGGATAAGTACAGCATCAATTACATGAACCACCCCATTGTCAGCTTCAATGTCTGCTAACGTTACCTCAGCATCATTAATAAATATTCCGTCAATGGATATGCTTACAGTAATGTCTTTTCCCAAAACTGTTTCGATCACCTGGCCATCGCTTAAGTCCGTACTCATAGCTTTTGCGGCTACAACATGGTAAAGAAGTATATCGGACAGGTCGCCTGTGGGATCGTCCAGCAAGGCATCAAGTGTTCCTGCGGGAAGTGCAGCAAAAGCATCATCGGTAGGGGCAAATACCGTAAAAGGTCCTTCCCCCTGAAGTGTTTCAACAAGTCCGGCGGCGATAACCGCTGCTTCCAGTGTTTCATGGGATTCGCTGTTGACGACAATATCAACAACAGTGGTGGTCTGAGCTACTAAACTAGTGCTCAGTAAAAAAAGAGCAAAACCGAAGATTCCTCCGATCACTCTTTGCATTGTGGTAGATTTTGATTGTTTCATAATTTCTATTTTTAAGATTATAGAAAAGAAACATTCGCCACAACTTTTTGTTTATTTTTTTTTGTTTATTATTAAACATTATACAATTAAATACACATACATTTATAAATAATGCAATCAATAAAACAATTTTTTAATACCTGTATTTAAGGCTTTTAAAAGATAGAATAAACATATATTACAAATTTAAATATAAATAGTAAAAATATATATTGTTTACTTTTTTACCTTTTTTATTAAACGCTATTTAAATTTAACAGTTTATAAAAAAGACCTGGGGATGTGGTATTGGAATTCCCTCTTTAAGGACAACCTGATTTGGAATTACAGAATGGATATTTTCGAAAGGTGCAATTTTTAAGTGGCTGACAATGTATTCATTAAGGTGTTAAATTTCACGACAGACCCTAAGGGTTGGTATTCTACCATCACCTTCCGGATAGGTGTCTTGCACTAAAGAAAATACAAATAACTTTAAAATGGGACTATTTCTTTGCCCAGCTGTCACGCAAGGCAACCGTCCGGTTAAATATCAAATTATCAGAAGTTGATTCCGGATCCAGGTTGAAATACCCAATCCTTTGAAACTGAAAATGATCGAAATGCTCAGCCTCTTTCAGCGATGGCTCAACATAGCAGTTTCTTAATACGGTGAGTGACTCCGGATTCAGAAATTCTTTAAAATCCTTGTCTTTATGCCCGTCGGGATTGGCATCATTAAATAAACGATCGTAAAGCCTTACTTCAGCCTTCTCTGAATTACTTGCTGATACCCAGTGAAGTGTTCCTTTGACTTTCCTGCCGGTTTGTGCCCCCCCACTTTTGGTATCTGGATCATAAGTGCATCTGAGCTCAGTTATATTTCCCGCATCATCTTTAATTAGCTTTTCACATTTTATAATATAGGCGGCTTTTAGTCTGACTTCTTTACCGGGGGCAAGCCTGAAAAACTTTTTCGGGGGATCTTCCATAAAATCTGCTTTCTCAATATATAGCTCGCGGCTGAACGGGATTTTTCTGGTACCCATGGATTCATCCTCGGGATTGTTGATGATCTCAAGATCCTCAGTCTTTCCCTCCGGGTAATTGGTAATCACAATTTTAAGGGGATCCAAAACGGCCATTACGCGTGGAGCCTTTTTATTTAAATCATCCCTTACACTATGTTCGAGAAGACCAACATCAATAAATCCATCTACTTTTGTCACCCCTATCTTTTCAGCAAAATTCCGAATTGATTCCGGGGTATAGCCTCTTCTTCTTAGCCCGGACAAGGTAGGCATGCGGGGATCATCCCATCCACTAACAAGCTTATTTTTTACTAATTCCAGCATCTTACGCTTGCTCATCACGGTATAACTGAGATTTAAGCGGGCAAACTCTATTTGTCTGGGACGGATTGTTCCTTCCTCAACAATTTGGTCGAGAAACCAGTTATAAAGGGGCCTGTGTACCTCGAACTCCAGGGTACAGAGGCTATGTGTAATGCCTTCAATATAATCGCTCTGACCATGAGCATAGTCGTACATAGGATAAATACACCACTCATCCCCTGTTCTATGGTGAGGCTTATTGACAATTCTGTACATAAGCGGATCACGCAGGTGCATGTTGGGAGAAGCCATATCGATCTTGGCTCTGAGAACGTGAGACCCCTCCTTGAACTCGCCGTTCTTCATCTTTTCGAATAATTCAAGGTTCTCCTCAACGGAACGGTTCCGGTTAGGACTTTCAACTCCGGGTGTGGTAGGCGTTCCTTTGGTAGCAGCAATCTCATCTGCACTCTGATCATCAACATATGCTTTTCCATCCCTAATAAGCTTTAGGGCCCAGTCATAAAGCTGCTGAAAATAATCAGATGCATAATATTCCCTGTCTTCCCAGTCAAAACCCAGCCAGTGAATATCCTTTTTTATGGAATCTACATATTCCACTTCCTCTTTGGCCGGGTTGGTATCATCAAATCTTAAATTTGTCTTTCCCCCAAACTTTTCAGCAATACCAAAATCAAGACAGATGGCTTTTGCATGACCTATATGTAAATAGCCATTGGGTTCCGGCGGGAAACGGGTATGTACTTTCTTACCATTTTTCCCCTCTGCAAAATCTTTTTCAACAAGGGCTTCAACGAAATTCGGACCTTTTCTGATCTCTTCCTTCATATTGTTATTGCTCATAATCTGTTATGATGTTTTGGGAAAATTCGAACTATATCTGTTTATGTAAAATTTAAAGACACAAAAATAATCATTAAATTTCTTTATTCTTAATACTGATCCGTGGATTCAACAATTCATTTATTAAGTGTCTGTCCATAATGTCTGATTTTACTCAATTAATGGTATGAAATCCCGGAGTAAACTCTGGAATCTCAAAGAGGAAGGGGAAAGCAGAATTCCTTTTTTTACAACCGAATAGGTGTCTGGGAAATTAATTTTAAATTTTGTGTAACCATTATTTTGATAAGGCATCCTATAGTCGATAGTTTAATCTTTTAACTAAATATTTATTGTAATGGATGAAGACATATTAATCCCGATCGCTTTCTTTGCAGCAGTCGTATTATCCCTTTATTTCTATTTCATTACCATAATTGTTTTTGTCACTGTAATTCTTCTCCTGGCAGAACGACTGATCAGCCTGTTTTTACTAATAAAGAACAACAGAAGCCTTGCCTGATAGGGAATATTCATTCAGGACCAGCTATGCTTCATTTTTTAATGGATTTAAAGGTTCTACTTTGACAGATTAAATTTTATTATTAAAATTCACAAATTGAAAGTGACTTCCACTCCACCCCACAAACAGTCTTATTCCTATTTTTCTCTCTTTTCAAAAATATTCAGAGATCTGAATTTACAAAGTTCTAATCCCTATTTGGGTGCTATATATTGTAACTATAGACTTTTTCCCTATTTTTGACAAAAAAATTTCTATGGGACAGATCCTCATTGAAAGAATGGAATTTTATGCCTTCCATGGACATTACCAGGAAGAGCAGATTGTGGGTAACCGTTTCCTGGTTGATCTGGAAATTGTAACTGATATGCGCAAACCTGCCGCTTCTGATGAACTTGAAGATGCAGTGAACTACCAGCTTGCATACAGGCTGGTTAAACAGGAAATGAAAAAAAAATCAAGCCTGCTGGAAAATATTGCCAAAAGAATACTGGATGCTGTATTCAACGAATTTCCCTGGATAGAAGAAGCAAAAGTAACCATAAGGAAAATGAACCCCCCTATGGGCGGTCAGATGAGATCTGTAGGTGTAACCCTGGAAAGAAAATCCAATGATGAAAATTGATAATCAGAAGGAACATAAAAAAGTTTGTCCCTCATGCCATAAGATATTCACCTGCGATCCTGAAATTGATTGCTGGTGCGAAGAAAAACAAATTCATCACAAAGAGATGGTAATTATTTTGCAGGAATATAAAGATTGTATTTGCCCTTCCTGCCTTTCAAACTATTCGGAGAACTGATCATTTAATAAATGGTATTAAAACTCAGAGTAAACTCAGGACTCTTAATTTGGATTAGAACTCCGAGGAATTAAAACCTTCTCGTCTGCCAAAGCGGAACACGAAGGTGGATAAAAATATTCCGGTAAATAGCTTTACAACAAAGGAAAAATAATCCTCCCGGTGCAGAATTCGGGAATTTCAAAAAGAAGTTTTATTTTCGCCCCGGAGTAATGCGGAGTTATACCAAATTTGATCAAAACACTCTTAATACATATATTTTTAAATTATATCAGAATAAAATATGTCGAAGAAAAAATCAGGGTCCTTTCTGGACAAAGTTCTTAATGTAGTTGAAAAAGGAGGAAATGCACTTCCTCATCCCGCAACACTTTTCGGATTATTTGCCTTGGCAACCTTAGTTTTAAGTGCTTTGGCCTCCTGGCTGGGCTGGTCGGCAGTACATCCTGCCACAGGAGAGATCGTGAATCCCGTGAATCTCCTTTCAAAAGATGGCCTGCACCGCGTTATAATTGAAGTTGTCGATAATTTCACATCATTTGCACCTCTGGGTATTGTACTTGTGGCTATGCTGGGAATCGGAATTGCCGAGCAAAGCGGTGTCATTTCTGCAGTAATTCGATTGCTTGTCCTCTCTTCACCCAAAAAAATACTAACCTTTGTAATCGTTTTTACCGGGATAGTTTCCAATGTTGCCAGCGATATCGGTTACGTTCTGCTTATCCCAATGGCAGGGGTAATTTTCCATGCAGTGGGACGTCATCCAATTGCAGGAATGGCTGCAGCATTTGCCGGTGTTTCAGGAGGTTTCTCCGCAAATCTGCTCATTGGTACCATAGATCCATTACTCGCCGGACTCAGTGAAGAGGCAGCCAAAATCGTAGATCCTGAATATACTGTTAACCCAACTGCAAACTATTATTTCATGGTAGTTTCCACTTTTATAATCGCATTTGCAGGTACCTTTATAACTGAAAAAGTGATAGAACCCAGACTTGGCGAATATTCGGGAAGTGAAAAAGCAGAGAAAATGGAACCGCTTTCCAAAATTGAAAAAAAAGGTCTCGCCTGGTCCACTCTTACCTTCGTAATAATAACAGCCGTAGTTTTATATGGTCTTATTCCTGAAAATGGCTGGCTTCTCCCGGAAAGTGGTAAAGTGATCGAATCTCCCCTTATAGAAGGAATAATTTTCTGGTTACTGGTATATGCAGGACTGGTTGGTGTTACTTACGGATGGGTTACCGGTGCTTATAAAAATGATGCTGATGTAATGAATGGGGCCGCCAAAAGCATGAAAACACTGGCCACCTATATAGTTCTCGTTTTCTTTGCGGCACAGTTTGTTGAATACTTTAAGTGGAGTAATCTTGGCTTGCTAATAGCTATTAAGGGTGCAGGAGCTCTTAGTGCATCAAATATGGGCCTGATCCCAATGTTAATTTTATTCATAATTTTTGCAGGTACGCTTAATATGTTTATGGGTAGTGCTTCAGCTAAGTGGGCATTGCTGGCACCTATATTTATTCCAATATTTATGTTCCTGGGATATTCACCGGAACTCTCACAGGTTGTTTACAGAGTTGGTGACAGCATAACAAACATTATTTCTCCTATGATGAGTTTCTTTGCTTTGATCATTGCCTTTTTCCAGAAGTATGTCAAAAATGTGGGAATCGGTACGATCATTGCCACTATGATACCTTATACCATTACATTTTTCGTCATCTGGACTCTCTTACTTGTAGCATGGATACTCATAGGGTTGCCATTGGGTCCCGGGAGCGGCATTTACTATGGGAATTAACAAATCTTTCTCATCAGGGAAAAAATGAAATTATAATTCTATTCTTTTATAAAAACCTGTAATTCGTGACGGATTATTAACGAAGTCTAATTTTATCCTTTTGGCATTTATCTGGGAAATATTTTGGATGAAATAGATGATTCTTATGGTTAGGATGTAAACACCAGTCTCTGGTTCCGGCAGCATGAAAATCCATTACAAGATCCTAAGAAGACTAATGAGTATCCGTCAATAAAGTCGGGTGTCTGGATCATAACCGAATCCGCCAAATGGCGGTGAGCTCAGCGAAGCTAATGTTCGATATCAAGGCTTGCGACCGTGTGTCGCTGAAGCTTTAGGCGCCTACGCTAAAGCTTCAGCGACAGCGTGCGGAGGCACAAGCCGGAAAAAGCGGAGTTTACTGATGTAAATGAGTATTTTTGGGGCGAGCATAACGCAGATAGCGGACTTTATGGACAAACACTAATGAGTATATCGGACATTATGGACAGCACTAATGAAAATCAGATGATTTTCCATACAGTAAGCCAAAATGGTATTGCAAAAAGACAGATAAGGTAACTGATTAATATAATCCCTCCGGCTTCTTTCAGATTTCCTCCGTATGTTCTAAGCTGTAAAATATGAGCAGTTGCAGGAGCCGAGGCACTTTGAATTACAAGCACGTCTGCAAGCAGGGGAAAGCTTTCTCCGGTTTTAAAAAATTTAAGCATCAGTATGGCAATTACCGGCAAGGCAATGAACTTAACCATTACTACTTTTATGGTATCTGTAAAACGAGGAACAGAACGTATCGAAAATGCAAGAGTAGCCCCCAGTATGAAGGTGGCAACCGGTACCGTGGCCGACCCAAGAAAACCACTTGCCTCGGTTACAAAACCTGGTATATAATCGCGCAAACCAGTCATTACAAGTATAATTGAGAGGATGTTTGCAATAAACGGAGGAGTAATTACCTTCTTAATGCCTGGTCCTTTATTTTTCTCTTTGGTGAGCAATAGTTTTCCAACAGTCCACATAAACGGACTCAAGCCGAGTACTACAAGAAAACATATCAGGGAAAACTCTACAAACTGATCCTTATAAACGAATTCACCGATGGGCAGGATGAGATAAGCGGCATTTTGCATGGAGGCAAGTGGAAATAAATACTTTTTTTTATCTGCCTGTCTGAAAAACAGAAAATATGAAATAAGCAGGCCGGTAGAGGAAAGTAGAATTGCAGCTATAGGAATGGTCCACCAATAAGTCTGCCTGCCCGGTTCAAACTCCGTGGTAATTGTAAAAAAAATAAGAAAAGGGAGAAA
Organism: uncultured Bacteroidaceae bacterium; assembly: GCA_964426915.1. Classification (GTDB taxonomy): domain Bacteria; phylum Bacteroidota; class Bacteroidia; order Bacteroidales; genus CAYRTD01. The sequence goes on from CAYRTD010000010.1 coordinate 29,790, forward strand.
GATCATTACTACAAGCTTCGATAAGCCATTGATTACTTCCTGTGTAACTATCTTTTTCCGGGTAAGAAAAGCTGCCAGGACAGCGATAATAAAAATATTCAGCAGTCCGCTGAAAACTGAAAGAAAAGTCTGGCCAAAAAGATTTGTCATAAAAGATCAGTATTTATTGGAATGCCGGCAACGACAAAAGTAAGTAAAAAACAATGAATACCTGTGCTCTGGTAGTGCCCGTCAATAGAGTCGGATTTCTGTTCCGATAGCTATCGGAACATAATGTTCGAGATCAAGCCTGCCCGCCGAAGGATTGCCTGTGCAACGGCAGGCGGCCCTGCCCCTTCCTTTAACGGGAAGGTGAAAAAATCAGATATGATCCCTTTTAAAATATTTAATATTTGCTGTCTCATATAAAAATTATTATTTTTAAATACTGAAAACGAACTACTCATGAAGAAAACCCTGATCCTGGGAGCAAGTCCAAATCCCCTTCGATTTTCCAATAAAATGGTTAAAAGTCTTTTGCGGCATGGATTCGAAGCGGTACCCCTTGGAATAAGAAAGGGTGAGATCACAGGAGTAAGTATTCTTACAGGGAAACCGGATCTTAAAGATATTCATACAATTAGTCTTTATCTCTCTGCCAAGCGTCAAAAGGAATATTATGATTATATCCTGTCACTTGAGCCGGAAAGGATTATTTTTAACCCTGGTACCCATAATCAGGAATTAATTAAAATTGCTGAAGAGAATGATATTGAGGTTATTACGGATTGTGCGCTAATAATGATCGCGAAAGGAATATACTAACTAGTGTCTGTCCATAATGTCCGATATACTCATTCAGGGTTAATTCAGTGAGACTATGATTTTGGTTTTCAAAATCATTTAGCCGAACTGATCCCGAGGAATACCGAGGGATCTCATGGATTTCAGCGGTATTTCCCGGAGTACCCCGGACAGGCGGGCAGGCTTGATCTCGAACATTAGCTTCGCTGAGTTCGCCGCCAACTGACGGATTCGGTTATGATCCAGACACTCGACTTTTTATAACAGACAATAACTATGGACTATATCAATCTTACGTTATCACATGAAATCGAAGCAAAAATTGAAAATGATAAAGCAGCACTTTTCTATTTTTCAGCTCCTCATTGCAATGTCTGCAAGGTTTTAAAACCCAGGCTGGCTAATTTAATACAAGAAGAGTATCCTGAATTCAAATTATATTATGTTGATATTGATAAGGCCCCTATGGCATCCGGACAATTCAGGGTTTTTTCGATTCCCTCAATTCTTATTTATTTTGATGGAAAAGAATATATCAGGAAAAGCCGGAATGTAAGTCTTGTGGAATTGGGGAAAGAACTTGCAAAACCCTACTCCCTGCTGTTCGATGAATAAAATCATCGGTCTTCGCTTCTAAAATAATCAGCCCTCACCACATCTTTGTCTCCGGCAAAAGAAACATAATAATATAATGTTAAGGAGGAATAATCTGCACTAACCTCTCCTGATCCATCTTCAATAGTAAAGCCATCAATGGTCTGTTCTGGAATACTAAGATCCATTCCGTCCATCTCTATTTTAACTTTACCGCTAAGTTCATAAAAACCCTCGATATAAAAAGCAGTGGAATCAACTAAGTCTTTCGTTATAAAAACACTGTAATAACGATTTGCATTCTTTTTTCGAAAAATTTCACTATCCTCCTCTACCGTCCACTCTCCTGTAAGCCTTTCCCTGGGATCATCAAAAAAAAGATCCTCCTCACAGGAAGTGAGAGTTAAGACTATAAATGAGATAACTATATTTTTTAAAAACCTAATCTTCATCTACAAATAATTTATCGATCACCTTATCATCAGTGAAATTCGGAAGGGTAACATTCAGCTCCGGTGTCCTTTCCATTTCTCTTTTTACGGCAAAAACAGCCCCCGGGTTTCGTGCCCAGCTTCTGCGTGAAATACCATTATTTACGTCCCAGTGCAACATCATCTCAAGTCTCCGGTCTGCTTCTTTACTCCCATCTAAAACCATACCAAACCCACCATTAATAACTTCACCCCAGCCTACTCCCCCTCCGTTATGAATAGAAACCCAGGTAGCTCCTCTGAAGGCATCCCCTATGACATTCTGTATGGCCATATCTGCTGTAAAAGACGAACCATCATAAATATTGGAAGTTTCCCGGTAAGGTGAATCGGTTCCGGAAACATCGTGATGATCTCTGCCAAGAATAACCGGCGATTTAATAATTCCTTCTCTTATAGCATTATTGAATGCGCGTGCGATCTTTATTCTCCCTTCACAATCGGCATATAATATCCTTGCCTGGGAGCCAACTACCAGTTTATTCTCTCCGGCTTCCTTTATCCAGTGAATATTATCCCGGAGCTGACCTTTGATTTCGGCCGGGGCATCTTCAGCTATTTTTTCAAGAACTTCAAGTGCAATTTCATCACTTTTTCTGAGATCTTCGGGATCGGATGAACTGCATATCCACCTGAAAGGTCCAAAACCGTAATCGAAGAACATGGGTCCCATAATGTCCTGCACATAGGAAGGATAAATAAAACCGCCTTTTTCATCCCACACATCAGCTCCTGCCCTGCCGGCTTCAAGAAGAAAAGCATTTCCATAATCCCAGAAGTACATCCCTTTACTGCTTAATTTATTGATGGCCCTGACCTGCCGTTTCAAAGAATCTTTTACTCTGATGCGGAACTCCTCCGGCTGCTCGGCCATCATCCTGTTGGATTCCTCCATACTTAACCCTACAGGATAATATCCCCCTGTAAAGGGATTGTGAAGGGAGGTCTGGTCTGAACCAAGATCTACATAAATATTCCTTTCAGCAAGAGCTTCCCAGAGATCAACAACGTTTCCCTGGTAGGCCAGACTCACTGCCTCTTTTTTATTCCTTGCATCCTGCATCCGTACAATCACTTTTTCCAAATCAGTAAAAACTTCGTCCACCCAGCCCTGTTCATGCCTTTGCCTTATAGCCTTCGGGTTTATCTCTGCAATCACACATACCCCTTTAGCAATGACCGTAGCTTTGGGCTGAGCTCCTGACATTCCCCCCAGCCCGCTGGTAACATAAACCTTCCCCCGCAAGTCTCCCTCAAGCTGACCGGTTTGTTTTCTTCCGGCATTCAGAACTGTTATGGCTGTGCCATGTACTATACCCTGGGGACCTATATACATGAATGAACCAGCAGTCATTTGGCCGTACTGGCTAACACCCAGAGCGTTCATTCTTTCATAATCATCAGATCCTGAATAATTCGGTATCACCATTCCATTGCTTACCACCACACGGGGAGCCTCTTTATGTGAAGGAAAAAGCCCCAGGGGATGACCGGAATAAAGCACGAGAGTTTGTTCATCGCTCATTTCAGCGAGATATTTCATGGTAAGTCTGTACTGTGCCCAGTTCTGGAAAACGGCCCCATTCCCTCCATATGTGATCAGCTCATGAGGATGCTGTGCCACTGCTTTGTCGAGATTATTACTAAGCATCATCATGATTGCAGCAGCCTGAACCGACTGGTGAGGATATTCCTCGAGGCTTCTGGCTGTTATCTCATAATCAGGGCGATACCTGTACATGTAAATACGTCCGTAATTATTAAGTTCCTCAAGAAATTCAACGGCAAGTTCATTATGAAGTTCTTTGGGAAAATAACGCAAAGCATTTCTAAGGGCAAGCTTTTTCTCGTCCTTTGTAAGAACATCCTTTCTTCGGGGGGCATGATTAACAGAAAGATCAAAGGTTTTTAACGTAGGTAGAGTTTTGGGAATACCCTCCAATACCTGTTTTTTGAATTTATTATCCTTCATTATGGTTTTTGCACAAAGGTAGGAAGTAAAGAAAAAGTATAATGTTTTTTATAACATTTAAGCTGTTCTCTTCAGAAAAAAATAATACACGAAAGCGGTTCAGGGAAGGGGTGAAATAACATTTCGCCTTTCCTTTATTACTTTAGCCCAAATTCCATAAAACTTCCAAGTTTTTTGTACTTCTCATAAAGTTTTTCATAAACAACAGCACGTTTATTATCGGGATAATACTCACTTTCAAATCCTCCCCCCATAGCAATCTGTGCTTCCTGAATATTTTTGTGAACTCCGGCAACAACAGAAGCTGCCATTGCCGAACCGAGGGCACAGGTTTGTTCCGACCTGACAACTTTTATTGGCATATTAAGCACATCGGCAACTGTCTGCATAACAAAAGGGGACTTTTTTGCAACGCCACCAAGAGCAATAATCCCATCAATCCTTACTCCTTCTTCCACAAATCTCTCATTTATGAGTCTTGAACCGTAAGCCGTTGCTTCAACCAGAGCCTTAAAAATCCTTGGAGCATCCGATCCCAGGCTGAGTCCGGTAATTGCTCCCTTAAGTTCCTGGTTGGCATCGGGTGTTCTCCTCCCGTTCATCCAGTCAAGTGCCAATTCAGTGCTTTCTTCAATAGGAATTTCGGCAGCAGCAATACTTAACTTTTCAATTACCTTCTCTGAAGTTTCTTTCAGAATCCTTTCTTTTATATTTTCGTCCAGCCATGCGGCTTTAGTTGTTATTTCTTCCACCGGCCAAAGAAGCAAACGTGAAAACCAGGCGTAAATATCACCAAAGGCAGACTGTCCTGCTTCAAGCCCGACCATACCGGGGATAATTGAACCATCCACCTGACCGCAGATCCCCCTGACCAAATTATCACCTATTTCTTCTTTCGGAGAAACTAACATGTCACATGTTGAAGTTCCCATTACCTTACTGAGATAATAAGGCTGAATTTCACCTCCGATGGCCCCCAGGTGGGCATCGAAAGCCCCGGTAGCGATTAACACATCAGTGGATAATCCCAGTTTTACAGCCCATTCGGGAGAAATTTTACCAGCACTTGACTCGCAGGTGTAAGTATCCTTAAAGAGCCTTTCCCTGAGCCCCTTAAGCAGAGGGTCCAGCCTGACAAGGAATTCTTCTGAAGGAAGTCCGCCAAAATCTTCATGCCACATTGCTTTATGTCCTGCAGCACACCGGCTCCTTTTTATCTTAGCCGGATCGGTATTCCCTGTCAGAACAGCCGGGATCCAGTCACAGTGTTCTACCCATGAGTATGCAGCTTTTCTGATATTTTCATCCTCTCTCAGAATATGTAGGAGCTTAGCCCAGAACCACTCGGAAGAATAAATACCTCCCTCGTATTTTGTAAAATCCTCTCCTCCCCATGAATGCGCAAGCTTGTTGATCTCCTCCGCTTCTTTAACTGCAGTGTGATCTTTCCAGAGTATGAACATCGCATTTGGATTATCGCTGAAATCCGGTGTCAGGGATAATGGAACACCTTCTCTGTTGACCGCAACAGGAGTAGAACCGGTGGTGTCGACAGAAATGGCAACGATATTATCCTTTATCTTCTTCTCAAGAGTTTTTACCGAATCAATAATGGTCTTTTCCAAACCTTCCAGATAATCAGCCGGATGTTGTCTGAATTGATTGATCCCGGGATCACAGTAAAGTCCTCTTTTCCAGGCAGGATAATAAAAGACCGCAGTTCCTGCCTCTTCACCTGTTGATGTATTTACAACCAGGGAACGGACAGAATCCGTTCCAAAATCTATTCCAATGGTAAATTTGTCCATATGTCTATAATGTTTATAAATAGTGTTTGTCCATAATGTCCGATATACTCAGTGAGACTATGATTTTGGTTTTCAAAATCATTTAGTCGAACTGATCCCGTCCCGAAAGCTTTCGGGAAATAGCCGAGGGATCTCATCAGCGGTATTTCCCGGAGTACCACTGACAGGCGTGACCGCGTTCGCATGAAGCTTTCCGTGAGCGCTGAAGCTACTCTGCGCTCGCGGAAAGTTTCAGCGACAGCGTGCGGTTGCGAAGCTCGTTATCACTCGTTTCTGTGTTGTTACACTTAAGATTCAGGGTACAGAAAGAGGTTTTTGAAATCTTTCAAAGCAAAACCAGTGGAATAAGTATTCCTCAGGTCAGTATTTCATCCCGTCACTGAGTTTATAATAAATATCATTCCATTTGATTTCCTTAATAAAATCGCGAATCCGTGTATCCTTATCGATAGTTAGTAGCTCTATACCGGCAATATCAGCAAAATCTTCAATGACTTCAGGTCCAACCGCAGTGCTGAATCCTGTATGATGAGCTCCTCCAGCCTGTATCCAGGCTTCAGCTGCTGTAGTCAAATCAGGTTCAGGCTCCCACATTACTCTGGCTACAGGCAGATTTGGTAATTCTCTATCAGAAGGAACAACCTTACAGGGATTCATTATCATTCTAAAGCGATCTCCCATATCCATAACTGATACATTTATCCCAGGGCCTTCAGGTACATTAAAAACCAGGCGGACCGGATCTTCCTTTCCTCCGATTCCAAGCGGATGGACTTCAACAGAGGGGGTTCCTTTACCAATGCTGGGACAAACTTCAAGCATATGTGCTCCCAAAACTTTCATTCCGGAAGGATTAAGATGATAGGTATAATCCTCCATAAAAGAAGTACCGCCATCGAGTCCCTCAGACATTACTTTCATTGCCCTGACCAATGCAGCCGTTTTCCAGTCACCTTCAGCTCCAAAACCATATCCCATTGCCATAAGTCGCTGAACAGCAATGCCAGGAAGCTGGGACAGACCGTGAAGATCTTCAAATGTTGTGGTAAAGGCCTTAAAACCACCATTAGAAAGAAAATCCTGCATGCCCAGTTCTATCCTTGCAGCCTCAAGAAGACTATTTCTTTGGGTACTGTCTTTTTTCAAATTTTCCGCAAGTGAATAATCCTGTTCGTACTGAGAGACCAGCTGGTGGACTCTTAATTCTTCAACCTTACTGATTGAATTTACAAGCTCACCCACACCATAGCCGTTTACTGAATAACCAAATTTCAATTCTGCTTCAACTTTATCACCTTCGGTCACTGCAACCTGCCGCATGTTATCCCCAAAACGGGCGATTTTCATCCCCTGCCAGTCGTGCCATGCTGCAGCAGCCCGTATCCAGGTCGTGAGTTTTTTAATTACATTCTGATCTTTCCAGTGACCGGCAACTACTTTTCTTCCTCGTCTCATTCTGCTGAGCATGAACCCGTATTCCCTTCCTCCATGAGCACTCTGATTCAGGTTCATATAATCCATATCAATTTCACTCCATGGAATATCACGATTAAACTGGGTATGAAGATGCAGAATAGGTTTGTAAATAGTTTTCAATCCGTTTATCCACATTTTTGCAGGTGAAAAAGTATGCATCCAGGTAATAATTCCTATACAATCCTTATGCACATTAACCTCACTCATAAGTCTCAAAATAGCTTCCGGTGTTGTAAGAACCGGTTTTAAAACCAGTTTTACGGGAATATTTTCAGATGCATTCAGATAATTCACAATACTTTCTGCATTGGATCTTACTTTTTCAAGGGTTTCTTCTCCATACAGATGTTGACTACCGGTAATAAACCACAATTGATAATTTTTAAAATTCTTCATAACAGAATATTCATAGCGAACGTTATAGTAAATTTAGTGTCTGCCCATAAGGTCCGATTTCCTCAGTGGGACTATGATTTTGGTTTTCAAAATCATTTAGTCGAACTGATCCCGTCCCGAAAGCTTTCGGGAAATAGCCGAGGGATCTCATCAGCGGTATTTCCCGGAGTACCGCGGACAGGCGTGACCGCGGTCTCAAGCCTTGATATCGAACTTTCTGTTCCGATAGCTATCGGAACAAACACACGACTCTATTGACAGACACTAGTAATATTGATGAGTAAAAAATAATTAAGTGTAAAATTAACAATTATTTATTTGTAATAAAAATATTCAGCAAGAAGCTATAGAATATAAATATTATATTAACTTCATGACAAAACTACCAGTTCGGTCAAAAGGTACAAAATTTGAACACTTGCTTATGACTTTGATATATAAAATGTCATATTACTGAATTTCAAATACATAAACAGAATGAAACATCAAAGATTTTTCCTGAAGATCCTGATCTTAGTCTTAACACTACCCTTTTTGTCAGGTTGCGGTTATAACCGTTTAGTTGAACAGGATGAAAACATTGCCCAGCAATGGGCTCAGGTTGAAAATGCCTATCAGCGGCGAAGCGATCTTATTCCCAATCTGGTTAATACAGTAAGAGGTTATGCTGATTTTGAAAGGGAAACCCTTACCGGCGTGATTGAAGCACGGGCGAAAGCAACATCCATTAGTATTGATCCTGAAAACCTCAGTCCGGAATCGATTGAAAGGTTTGAAGCTGCTCAGGGCCAGCTTTCCTCTGCCCTTTCACGTCTGCTGGTAACTGTAGAAAGGTACCCCGACCTGAAAGCCAATCAGAATTTCCTCGAGCTTCAGGCCCAGCTTGAAGGAACAGAAAACCGCATTTCTTTTGAAAGAAAAAAATTCAATGATGCTGTTGGAACTTATAACAAGTCTGTCAGAAAATTCCCCAGGAATATAGTGGCAGCTCTTTTTGGTTTTGACCGCAAAGGATATTTTAAAGCTGAGGAAGGTGCTGAGGAAGTCCCCCTGGTTGAGTTCTGAAATCATTAACCTTTTGCATAATTCATCATGGATACATTATAAACGAGCATAGATTTAAAACAAAAAACAAAGAATGACACCGGATAAATTTTTCACTCAACAGGAACAAGCAGATTTAAAAAGCGCTATAAAAGAGGCAGAGCTAAATACATCGGGCGAGATCAGGTTGCATATTGAAAAAGAATTAAAAGGCGATCCTCTCGACCGGGCAGCGTATCTCTTTGAGCGATTAGGTATGCATAAAACCATTGAAAGAAATGGCATTCTTTTTTATCTTGCAGTAGATAGTAAAAAATTCGCCATTCTGGGTGATGCGGGTATCAATTTGAAAGTCCCCGATAATTTCTGGGATAACATAAAAGAAGAAATGACTGAAAACTTTAAAAAGGGTAATTTTATAGAAGGACTTACCACAGGCATTATTCTTACAGGCGAGCAAATGAAAAAACATTTTCCTTACCAGGAGGATGATATTAACGAATTATCGGATGAAATTTCGTTCGGTAAAAACTAATTTAAAATGCAAATGATAAAAAAGATCATCTTCCTTAGTCTTATCTCCATAAGTTTTGTATTCTTTGCCACAGGCCAATCGAATCGTGAATTCCCCAGGGACTATACCCCCCGTGGCTGGGTAAATGATTATGCAGGATTGCTTTCTCAAAATGATGAGCGATACCTGAACAATAAACTGGGGACCTATGAAGATACTACCAGCACACAGATCTTTATCATTACCCTAAACGCAGAAATGCATAAAAACATGCCGGTTGAATTGATGGGAGCAACCATAGGGGAAGAATGGAACATAGGACAGAGGGGGGAAGACAATGGATTGATCATCGTTGTTTATCCTGAAGAAAAAAAAGTCACTATTCAAACCGGCTACGGACTGGAAGAGCACCTTCCCGATGCACTGGCTAAGAGGATAATCGAAAATGAGATAAAACCAAACTTCAGGGACCAGCGCTATGCGAAAGGACTTGATGAGGCTAGTGATGTTATTTTCAGCTTACTCTCCGGAGAATTTACAGCTGAGGAGTACCGTAACCAATCGGCAGGAAGCCCTGTCCCTTTTGGTTTTTTGATTATTCTGATTTTATTTTTTATCTTTTTCGGCCAATCGCGTCGCCGGAGATCTCACGGGGTGGGAAGAAACCTGCCTTTCTGGCTGGCCCTTACCATGTTGAGCGGGACAAGACATACCCACAGGGGTAGTTTTGGTAATTTCAGGTCCGGTTCCGGCAGCTTTGGAGGTTTCGGTGGTGGAGGTTTCGGAGGAGGTAGAGGCTTCAGTGGTGGTGGAGGTGGAAGCTTTGGAGGGGGTGGTGCAAGTGGGAGTTGGTAAAAAATGAAGAAAATATTTATATATATTATTATGAATTTTTTTCTGTGCATTTTCATCAATGCACAGGAAAATGACAAAGCCGAGTTAAGACTTGTGTTTGCAGGTGATATTATGGGCCATGATACCCAGATTTCAGCCGCAAAAAAAGGTGCAACCTACAACTACGACACATGTTTCTCACATCTGAAACCTTATCTGGAAAAGTCCGATATTGCAATTGCAAATCTTGAGGTTACCCTGGCGGGGCCACCTTTTAAAGGATATCCTCAATTTTCATCTCCTGATGAATTAATCACATCGGTTAAAAAATCGGGGTTTAATCTTCTTACAACAGCCAATAACCATTCTCTGGATCGCAAAAAGCAAGGACTGGAGAGAACAATTGCAGTTCTTGATTCACTGGAGGTCATATACACAGGAACCTTTAAGAATAAAGAGCAAAGAGATAAATATTATCCCCTCATAATAGAGAAAAATGATATAAGGCTGGCTATTCTTAATTACACTTACGGTACAAATGGGCTGAAAGTTGAATCACCTAATATTGTAAACTATATAGATAGGAATAAAATAATAGCTGATCTTCAAAAAGCAAAATCGGCAGAAGTGGATTTTGTAATTGTTACAATTCACTGGGGACTGGAATATCAGCGGCAGGAAAATGCACAACAACAGGAACTAGCTGAATTTCTAATTGAAAATGGCGCAGATGCAATTATTGGATCACACCCACACGTAGTACAACCTGTAAAAAAGGTAAAAAAAGGTGACCGGGAAGCGATTGTAGTGTATAGTTTGGGGAATTTTATTTCCAATCAGCGAAAAAGATATACAGATGGCGGAATCCTCTTTGAAATGATACTGAGGAAATCAGAAGAAACAATTGTAAGCGACTATAGTTATTTGCCGGTATGGGTTTATAAAGCGCCCGCAGAAAATGACCGGAAACATTTTGTTTTGATTCCTTCAAATAAAAATAACACCTATTACAGTTCCTCTTTGAACATGTCGCAGGCAGACATTAAAACCATGAAGCTCTTCAATGATGATACCATTGAACATCTAAAGGAGATTAATATTATGGAAAAAAGGGACTGTGATATAAAATAACTTATTCAAATTCCGCTAAAATTCCTAGAAAGGTAACAAAAGGTTGATAAAAAAAAGGGCCTGTTATCGCCCCTTTTTTTTATTCAAATAAATAAGAATTGTTATTTCTCCGCTTCTTCCAGGATTTCATCATCGACCAGTATCCTGCCGCAATATTCACATACAATAATCTTTTTCCTTGATTTAATATCAAGCTGCCGCTGTGGTGGGATTTTGTTAAAACATCCTCCGCAAGCATCTCTTTCGACAACTACAACTGCTAGACCATTTCTGGCATTACTACGTATTCTTTTATAAGCGGTAAGCAGTCGGGGCTCAATAATTTCCTGAATTTCCGAGGAACTTGTATTTAAATTTTCCTCTTCTTTACGAGTATCGGAAACGATTTCATCCAACTCGCTCTTTTTGCTTTCAAGATCGCCTTTTCTTTCTTCAAGAGTATCTTTTGCCTCCTTAATAACCTCAGATTTATTTTCTTTCTCTGCAGTGAATTCATTTATTTTCTTTCTGCACAACTCAATTTCCAGCGTCTGAAATTCTATCTCTTTGGATAAAGAATCATATTCACGGTTATTTCTTACATTATTTTGCTGTTCCTCATACTTTTTAATCAGGCCTTCAGCATTAAGCATTTCCTGCTTTTTTGCATTGATGCTCTGTTCCAGGGTATCAATTTCTTCCTGGTAATTATTTATTCTTGTTTCAAGACCTGCAATCTCATCCTCAAGATCCTGCACCTCCAGTGGAAGTTCTCCCCTTAAAATTTTAATTTTATCAATGGACGTATCAACCTGTTGAAGTTGATACAACGCTTTTAATTTGTCTTCAACAGAAATTTCAGCTGTTTCTTCAATTTTTGTTTTTTGCTCAGCCATAGAACTATAAGTAATTAATTGGATTTGTATTTACTTCTGATAAACGAACCGCAAATTTAGGAATTTTTTTTGTAAGGTACTCATAAAAAAGCTCTTTTGTGAACTGCTCACTTTCATAGTGACCTATATCTGCCAAAAGGATATTATTTTCAGCATCAAAAAACTGATGGTATTTAACATCTGCCGTTATAAACGCATCAGACCCGCTGCTTATTGCCTTTTGTAAAAGTGAACTTCCGCTGCCACCACAAACAGCAACTTTCTTAATTTTCTTGTTTCTTAATGCCGTATATCTGATGCATGCCGCATTAAACACTTTTTTCACCGCATTCAAAAAATCATGCTCTTCCATTTCCTCATCAAAACAACCTGTCATTCCCATTCCGGATTGATCCCAATGGTTTTCCAGTTTGTAAACATCATAAGCAACCTCCTCATAAGGATGAGCTTCTAAAAGCCTGGCTATTACCTTGTTTTTCAGAAATGCAGGCAGGATAGTCTCCACCCTCATCTCTGTTTCATAATGGATCTTCCCTTTGTCCCCGACATAAGGAGTGGTATTTTCGCCCGCTCTGAATCCGCCTTCCCCCTCAAGGTTAAAACTACAGCAATCGTACCCACCAATAACCCCGGCCCCAGCTTCAAACACAACATTTCTAACTTCTTCTGCTTTTCCGGCAGGTACGAAAAATACAAGTTTCAGCAACTCCCCTTCAACAGGAGAAAGTATTTTTGTATTTGAAAGCCCCATTTTATCACATATCTTCTTATTTACCCCTCCCAAAACCGAATCAATATTCGTATGAACTGAAAGGATGGCAACATTATTTTTAATGGCTCTTTCTATTATTCTTTCAGACATATTTTGACCAGTGAGTTTTTTAACAGTTCCGAATATCAAAGGATGATGTGAAATGATCAGATCTGATTCTGTTCGCAAAGCTTCCTCCAAAACATCTTCAGTAATATCAATGCATAAAAGAGCAGCCTTTATATCCTTGTTGGGATCACCGATTTGTAATCCGGAGTTATCATAACTTTCCTGTAAGGCAAAAGGGGCCAGTTCATCAACATAAGAAATGATCTCTGCTAATTTCATAAGATAATCTGATTTGAATTAAGAGCTTGAAAGAAGAAAAACATCCCTGACAAAGGCTTTAGTCAAGATCCTCTTTTATCTCCAGTAACATCTGTTTGATGCTGTCCAGACTTTTAATAACCGCAAAATTATTGATGGTGTCTTCTTTATTCTCATTCATTTTTTTCTTTGCTCCCTTGAGTGTCATTCCCCTCTCTTTTACCAAATGGTAAATGATATGAAGATTTTCAAGGTCGTCTTTCGTAAACAGGCGGTTCCCCTTTTTGTTTTTTTTAGGCTTGAGAATATCAAATTCTTTTTCCCAGAAACGTATTAATGAAGTATTTACATCAAACATATCTGCAACTTCTCCAATCGAATAATACAGCTTTTCAATTTTTGGTTCTTTGTATGGCATGAAATAAGGACTAAATAAGGACACCTAAAGTATAAAAAAAACAGCAACCTATCATTATTTTTTTGATAATTACCCTTAAAGATTTGATTAATCTGTAGGATCAATCATTTTATAATATTACCGGTTTCATCGATTATTAGCTTATCTCCGGGGAAATCTATCTTGGTGAGTTCCCGTATCCTCTTCATCGCATTTTGACCAGGATCAGGTACCGGCCCCCCTTCACCCAACTGAATAAAAGAGTGAATTTTTCCGGATATGTAATTACCTTCACTGTCCAATCTTACTTCCAGTAAAGGAGCAAATGCATTAGGACCTGAAAGATTGAACCGCGCATAGGTGCAAAAATTACCCAGGCTGTATGCAATTAACTTATCCTTGTAAAATTCAATTGCTCTGACTATATGCGGTCCATGACCAAAAACAAGATCTGCACCGGCATCAATAACTTTGTGAGCAAAATACCAGGGATTACCGCGATTATGACCAAGAAAAACTTCATCATTTTTCGTTATGTGCTGATACTTGCTGCCTTCCGCTCCGGCATGGAAGCTCACAATAACTATATCAGTCCTGCTTTTGAGTTCTTCAACAATTTCAGCAGCTTTTTCATAATCCTTAAAGTCCAGAGTTCCTGTATGAGGAGCAAAGGCACAGAACCCAATCCTAATTCCATTTGTTTCATAGACAACCGAAGGATTTTCTAAGAAACCGGCAAAGGCTATTCCCTCTTTCTCCAGAACTTTAGCCGTATTAATCCTTCCGGTATAACCAAAATCGTTGACGTGATTATTTGCTACACCAAGTATATCAAAACCTGCACCTCTTAAACATGAAGCATATGAATCGGGCATTCGGAAAACATAACAGGTTTTGGGATCATTGCAATTTTTAGCAGTTCCTCCTGAAGAAGAAAAAACGCCTTCAAGATTCCCTATCGCAAGATCTGCTCCCTGAATGATCGATTCTACAGGAAGAAACAGCGCTTCACAGCTTGAAGGTAAATAGGAAACGGAGGGAAAATTCGTACCCGGCATAATGTCGCCTGTTGCTACTATACTTAATTCCTTTAACGGCAGGACTAAGCTATGATTAATAACCTCATTGAAGGCTGCCGTATCAATTCTCCCGTAAACATCCATGCACGGACTCTCATCTTTCTTTCGCATCTCCATCCGGAAATTAACAGATAAGACAAGTGTATCAGGAACAGTTGGTTTTGAAGCTGAAACTGCCTTTGTGGGTATAGAGGCCAGAAAAAATGTAAATATAAAAACGAAACCGAGCGCTCTTTGCATAATAAAAATCTTTGTCGAAAAGTAAGAAAAATATGATGAATCTCATCAGTGAAGTCAGAATTAATTAGTGTCTGTCCATAATGACCAAAAGAGGCTGTCTAAGAAGTAATGATCTTTTTGAAAGAACTTACAATCTGAAAGCATTCCTCCTTTCTGAAAAATACTTTTTAGACACCCGACTTTAATGACAAACTCTTATATATTTGAAAGAAAAGAAGAAAACTTTTAATCTTACTTGCAATAAACCTAAAGGATAGGGATTATACATTTAAAATAATCAGTATTTTCGCTTCCTAAAACCCTATCGGATTATGTCGCCTTTCCTTCTACTGACAGTAATTATTGCATATTTTCTTTTGTTAATAGGGGTTTCATGGATTACTTCCAAAGGAGCCGATAATGAGGCATTTTTTCTGGGTAATCGCAAATCTCCCTGGTATGTCGTGGCTTTCGGTATGATAGGTGCTTCTCTTTCGGGGGTTACTTTTATTTCCATACCGGGATGGGTGGGAAGCAGCCAGTTTTCCTATATGCAAATGGTTCTTGGTTACCTGGTGGGTTACTTTTTGATTGCCAACGTATTAATGCCAATGTATTACAGGTTGAACCTAACATCGATCTATACTTATCTTGAAAAGAGGTTCGGTACGAGTTCCTATAAAACAGGAGCTTCATTTTTTCTGCTTTCCCGGCTGGTCGGCGCTTCATTCCGGCTTTTCCTGGTTGCCAGTGTTATTCAGTTTACTGTTTTCGACAAATGGGGGGTGCCTTTTTTTTTCACGGTAATTGTTACTATTCTTTTAATCTGGCTATATACCTTTAGAGGCGGAATAAAAACCATTGTCTGGACCGATAGCCTTCAGACCCTGTCTATGCTTTTTGCAGTTGTCATTACGGTTGTGGTTATAAGTAAACAAATGGATTTGAATTTCAGCGGACTCGTTCAGATTGTTAGGGAAAGTGACTACTCGAAAATATGGTTCTTCGGTGATTGGAAGCATGAATATCATTTTGTAAAACAATTTGTTGCAGGTGCCTTCATTGCAATAGTAATGACAGGTCTTGATCAGGATATGATGCAAAAAAATCTCAGTTGCAGAAATATAAAAGAAGCAAAGAAGAACATGTACTGGATGAGTATATCGTTGGTGCCGGTTAACCTGCTCTTCCTTTCCCTGGGAGCCCTGCTTTTTATTTTTGCTGCTCAAATGAATATCTCAGTACCCGATCAGACGGATAATCTTTTTCCTCTTATTGCGACAAGTGAATATCTTCCCGGAATTGTCGCTGTTTTCTTTATTATCGGACTTGTTGCTGCCGCTTATTCCTCAGCAGATTCGGCATTAACCTCTCTCACCACCTCATTCACACTTGATATACTGGGTGCGGGGTCGCTTGACAAGCTTAAGCTGAAAAAAACACGAAACCGGGTTCATATATTTATCTCTTTTCTTTTATTAATAGTGATACTGCTATTCAGAATTATAAATGATGAGAACGTTGTTTCCGCAATTTTTACAGTTGCAGGATATACCTATGGACCCCTGTTGGGTCTATATGCTTTCGGCTTATTTACTAAATGGGAGATTAAAGACAGATGGGTTCCGCTGGTTGCATTGCTTTCTCCGGTATTTACATTCATTGTTAACCGATATTCGGAAGAACTTTTCCGGGGATATCATTTCGGGTTTGAACTTTTACTTGTCAATGGTTTACTAACATTCACCGGTCTGATGTTAATTGCACACAGGAAAAAGACCGGGACCTGATTTACTAGCTCATACGATATATAGAATTTATTATCTCTTCATATTTATCATAAAGAACCCTTCTTTTCAGTTTGAGGGTTGGTGACATTTCTCCTGTTTGAGGACTCCATTCGTCGCAAATTATCCGGAATCTTTTTATATGTTCCGTTTGGCCAAGTTTTTTATTGATCTCGTTAAGTTCTTTTTGATAACGGGAAACGACTTCTTTCATACTAACCAGCTCCTTATTGTCACGGAATTTTATATTATGAAGGCTCGCCCAGTTATGGAGGAATTCAAAATTTGGAGAAATAAGGGCACTTGCAAATTTTTGATTCTCCCCGATTACCATCCCATTTTCAATAAAAAATGATTCTTTTAACTTGTTTTCAATAACCTGTGGTGCTATGTATTTTCCACTGGAAAGTTTAAACATTTCTTTTTTCCTGTCTGTGATCTTCAGGAATTTACCATTCACAAACTGTCCAATGTCGCCTGTATGGAACCAGCCTTCATTATCGATTACTTCATCGGTCAGTTCCGGGGATTTGTAATACCCCATCATCAGGTTAGGGCCTTTGGTCAGAATTTCCCCGTCTTCAGCAATTTTAACTTCAACACCATCAATTACCGGGCCCACAGTGCCAAACATGATTTCCTGCCTGGTAAGATTATTTACTGCAATTACCGGTGATGTTTCAGTAAGTCCGTAACCTTCTATCACTCGCATTCCAGCAGCCCAAAAAACAGTTGCCAGACGGGGTTGGAGAGCTGCGCCACCTGAAACAATAACCTTGATGTTTCCACCAAGTGCTTCCCTCCATTTGCTGAAAATGAGCTTGTCTGCTATTTTTAATTTAATATTATACCATGTACTGTTTCCATTTACATCGTATTCAAAGCCCAGATTAAGAGCCCAGAAGAAAAGCTGCTTTTTGATTCCCGGCAGGTCCTTACCCTTTCCTACGATCTTATCATAAACCCTTTCCAGCAAACGGGGAACCGAATTAAAAACCTGGGGTTTGACTTCTTTTATATCCTGAACAATTGTCCCCATGCTTTCTGCGTAATAAATACTCAGACCTTTATATTGAAAATGGTAATTAACCATTCTTTCATACACGTGACTAAGAGGGAGAAAGGAAAGGGCTTTGTCATTGTGATCCATGTCGTGTACCTCGGAGGTCACTACCGCATTGGTTACCAGGTTTCTGTGATTGAGCATGACTCCTTTTGGGAAGCCCGTGGTTCCGGATGTGTAGATAATGGTCACCAGATCGTCGGGTTTTATGGAAGCTTTAATTTCTTCAAGACGATCTGCCAGCTTTTGCTCATTTTCTTTTCCTTTTTCAATGATCTTCATCCAGTTATCAGCGCTATCAATTTGGTCATAGCTAAAAATTCCCTTTATCGATTTTGCTTCTTTGGCAATGGCTTTAATTTTTTCCAGGAGAGCTTTGTCCGAAACAATTACATACTTTGGATTACAATGATTGAGAATATAGTCGTAGTCCTCTAATGATATAGTAGGGTAAATGGGTACGTGAACAATGCCTGCCTGACTGAGCCCCATATCCACCATGTTCCATTCCGGACGATTATTGGATATTGTAGCAATTACATCCCCTTTCTTTAGTCCCATGGAAAGCAATCCGTAACTTACCAGGTTGGCATTATTGATATAATCATTAACCGAATAGCAGATCCATTCCCCATTCGATTTTCCGGCAAGGACATCTTTTTTATCAGGAAACAATTTAGCGAAACGTTCAAGAATATCGAAGGTGCGGGTAATTTCCATGGTAGTTCAGTTTGTAAATAATTTAACACAGGGGCCAAATATAATAAAAAAACATTGCGGGAATTCGAATATAATTTTCCCAGGTTTTATGAGCGTGATTATTTTCGAGTCTAATTTACAGAAATACAGCATGATGTCGTTATTAATATTTATTCATAATTTCGACTTATATTTTTGATGTAGTGAATATTTTATTCCCAGGAGATATGCAAATATGGTATCGAAGGAAGGATTTCTATTACTTCAGAAATTATCACACGAGGCCTTCAGCGACAGCGTGCGGCGGCACAAGCGGGTAAAAGAGAAATGCCGTTTAAAATTAGGAGATCACTAGGCTATCGCCCGGGATCAGTTCGGTTAGATGATTTTGAAAACCAAAATCATAGTCTCTCTGAGTAAATCGGACATTATGGACAGACACTAATCAGAATTTCCCTGGCCTTATCCATGGCTGCTTGAAGTCCCCCGGGATTTTTGCCTCCAGCAGTTGCAAAAAAGGGTTGTCCTCCACCACCCCCTTGAATTTCTCTTGCTATTTCCCTTATAATCTTTGATGCATTAAGGTTTTTTTCCTTAACGAGTTCTTCAGAAATTACCAGGGCAAGGTTAGCTTTGTCTTTAATTTCAGCTCCCAGAACCATGAAAAGCCTGTCTGTTTCTCCTTTTAGCTGAAATGAAATATCTCGGAGAGCCTGTGCCGTATCGGCAGGGATTATTTCTGCAATAAAATTCACATCAGCTATTTTTTCACTTTTTGTGCTCAATTCGTTTTTCAGGGCTCCTTTCTTTTCTGCTTGAAAACTTTCCAGTTCTCTTCTTAGTTCCTGATTTTCTTCATTCAATTTAAACACACTATCTGAAAGGTTTTTGGATGTGGGGAACAATTTTTTTATATTGTCGAGTTCATCTGAAATAGTTAATATATGTTCCTGGGCTTTTCTGCCGGTTATGGCTTCTATTCTTCTTATCCCTGCAGCGATGGCCGATTCTTTAAGAATTTTAAAAAACCCGATTTGTCCGGTTGAATTCACATGGACTCCTCCGCAAAGTTCCACAGAACTCCCAAAACGGATCACTCTTACAGTATCGCCGTATTTTTCACCAAAGAGAGCCATTGCTCCCATTTCCACAGCCTTTTTATAAGGCATATCCCTCCATTCTTCCCGGGGAAGATTTTGTCTTATTCTCTCATTTACCTGTTCCTCTATTTTCCGGATCTCATCGTTGCGGAGCTTTTGAAAATGAGAAAAGTCAAATCTCAAATAATCAGGATTAACCAGGGAACCTTTTTGTTCAATATGGTCTCCGAGAATATCTCTCAGGGCAAAATGAAGCAAATGCGTGGCAGAATGATTATTTACGGTATCAATCCTTGTGCCTGCATTTACCACAGCATGGAATTCATTTCCGGGATTATCCGGAAGTTCCCGTGTGGTGTGGATGATCTGATTATTCTCTCTAAGTGTCTGAAGAATTGCTATTTTTTTCGTTCCCTCCTCAAGGTATCCTTTATCACCTACCTGCCCGCCACCTTCTGCATAAAAAGGGGTTCTGTCGAATACCAACTGATAATAGTCCTTGTCTTTTTGCCTTATTTTCCGGTACCGTATTATTTTTACTTTTTCGGAAAGCTTGTCATATCCTGTGAAAACTGTGGTTTTTCCAGGAGACAGTTCGGTCCAGTCGCCGGTATCCTTTACAGCATCTGATTTTGAACGGGTTTTTTGCTTCTGCATTTCATTTTTATATTCTTCCAAATCCAGATCAAGACCATTTTCCTTAAGGATCAATTGAGTAAGGTCCAGGGGAAAGCCATAAGTATCATAAAGTATGAAAGCATCTTTTCCGCTGATCTTTTTATCCTGTCGTTTGCGGGCATTTTCCATAAGAGAATCAAGTAGATTAATGCCTTTATCAAGTGTACGAAGAAATGCCTGTTCTTCTTCAGTAATTACTTTTTCAATAATGGTTTGTTGTTTTTTTAATTCAGGATAATGATCGCCCATTAGGGAAACAAGTTCGGAAACCAGCCTGTAAATAATGGGGTGATCCTGATCCAGGAAAGTATATGCATATCTCACAGCTCTTCTGAGAATACGACGGATAACATAACCCGCCTTATTATTCGATGGTAGCTGACCCTCTGCAATGGAAAATGATATAGCCCGGAGATGATCGGCAATAACCCGCATAGCTATATCCTTTTTTTCATCATCTCCATATTTTATACCTGTTATGTCTGAGATCTGATCTATTATTCTTTGGAAAATATCTGTGTCGTAATTTGACTTTTTACCCTGTACAACCATACTTAAGCGCTCAAACCCCATGCCCGTATCAATATGTTTCTCCGGGAGATTTTCGAGTTTGCCATCTGCTTTGCGATTGAACTGGATAAAAACCAGATTCCATATTTCGATCACTTGTGGGTGATCCGTGTTAACAAGATGAGCGCCATCAGTTTTCTTCCGTTCTTCTTCCTCCCGAATATCGACATGGATTTCAGAACAGGGTCCGCATGGCCCTGTATCTCCCATTTCCCAGAAATTATCTTTTTTGGATCCTTCCAGGATCCGTTCCTCAGGAAGATGCGCCTCCCAGTATCTCTGAGCTTCATCATCCTTCAGTGTTCCGTCTGTTTTATCACCTTCAAATACGGTCACATAGAGCCGGTTCTTGTCAATATTCATTCTTTGTGTTAAAAACTCCCAGGCCATATCTATTGCCTCTTTCTTGAAATAATCACCAAATGACCAGTTCCCGAGCATTTCGAACATTGTATGATGGTAGGTGTCATGACCAACCTCTTCAAGATCATTGTGTTTTCCACTCACTCTAAGGCATTTCTGTGAATTCGCCATCCGTGATTCTGATGGTTTACTGTTTCCGAGAAAAAATTCCTTAAATTGATTCATTCCTGCATTGGTAAACATAAGAGATGGATCATTTTTAATTACCATAGGTGCTGAAGGCACTATTTTATGGTCCTTATCTAAAAAAAAACTGAGAAATGCTTTCCTTATTTCAATAGAAGTCATAGATATAATTTAGAATGATTATAAACAAAATGGGATTTGTAACATTTTACACCAAAACCCTGTAAAATCGGATAAATTGATGATTTGAGGTTGTAAAAATAATTTTTTTAAATTACATTTGGGGACTATTGCAGAGAAATTTGCATGTTGCGCCCCTGAAACTAAAGATGAGAAGGACAAGATATTTTTATAACAGAGAGACGTTGAGGTTTGAAAGAACCCGAAAACGCTTATGGATCAGATTTCGTAACGGGTTTCTTTATTTATTGGCACTTTCCATTGTTTTTGTCGGTATCCGGTTAATGATCGATAATGATTACAGTTCTCCAAAAGTGAATCACTTTTCCAGGAAGAACGCCGAACTGAAAAGTGCCTACACAGATCTTAATAAAAAGATTAATCTCACCGAGAATTTCCTATCTGAAATCCAGCTTAGAGATGATAAAGTATACCGTTCGGTATTCGATCTGGAACCAATCCCAAATTCTGTTAGAGAAGCGGGTTTTGGTGGATCTGATAACTATTATTCTGATCTGTATTCCGGGAATACGGATTTTGTCAAATCAACTGCCAGAAAACTTGCGGAACTTTCTACCAAAGCCAGAGTTCAGTCAGTTTCTCTCACTGATCTTTACAGTATAGCAAAAGAGAAACAGCTTCTGAATGCCAGAAAACCTTCTATAAATCCAATTTCTCCTGCAGATCATGTATGGCTCACCTCAAGCTATGGCTACCGCTATGATCCTTTTACCAAAAAGAGAAAGATGCATAATGGCATTGATCTTGCCGGAAATGCCGGGATTCATATTTATGCAACAGGGGAGGGAGTCGTGGAAGTTGCCGAGTATAATCGTTATGGCTATGGCAAAGAAATAATTATTAATCATGACTTTGGCTACAGGACGGTTTATGCTCACCTGAATGAAATATTGGTAAATCCGGGAGATACGGTTAAGCGCGGACAATTGATCGGAACACTTGGTAGTACAGGAAGAAGTACAGGACCACATCTTCATTATGAGGTCAGACAAGGCAAGAAGGCTGTAAATCCTATGTACTATTACTATGATGATCTCTCTGCGCAGGAATACGAAAAGATAACTATAACCGTCTCTAATTAGAGTCCGTCAATAAAGTCGGATGTCTAAAAAGTAATAATCAGATTTCCATTCCTTCCTGTTAAGCTGGCCTTACAGGCCGACATATTCACGACGCCTCATACCCAGGGCTGGCATAAGCTGGCCTTTCCTTGCTCCGCTGAGTCCTTCGCCATGCGCCTACACTGTAGCTTTAGCGCAAGCGTAAGGCTTCGGCCGCCGGTGAAAGCTTCGCGCTGCGCCTACGGCAAGCCTCCGGCGGCCGATGGAAGGCGAGCAGGCCGGAATTGCATAACCGGGATTGCAATACGTCAATGTTTGCATTGCTCAATTTTTTTAGACTTGTGTATAAAGAGTAGCCTCCTGGGGGGGGGTGGATGGGGCAAACAGAGAAATGCTTTCAATTTGTAAGTAACCCAAAATTAAAAAATACTTTTTAGACAGCCTCTTTACTCAATTGACCAGCTATCAATAGTATTTATTTACTATTCTGATCAATGTCTTTGATCACATCGGGTTTTTTTATCAAAAACTGAAATTTCTGTATCCCATTTCTCGTACATTTTTTTATTTTTGAATTTCATTAAGTTATTCAACAGATGGCCAGATATATATACGATCCTGAAAACCTTAAATATGAGCAGATTGACAAGGATCTGAAATCTAAAGTATTAAGAATTCTATCATGGCTGATTTCCAGTTTAATTCTTGGCTTTATTATTATTGTTATCTATTCTTTGCTATTCGATACTCCCCGGGAAAGGGAAATAAGGCAGGAGAACATTGCTTTGTCTGAGGATTATAAATTTCTGGCAAAAAAATACTCACGGATCGATACAGTCATCAAAGAACTTCAAAGTATTGATCATAACATTTACAGAACAATTTTTGAAACTGAACCTGTTAATGATCCCCGGAACAATGAATCCTCACTGCAAAATTTCCTGAGTCTTTTAGAGCAGGATAATAATACGATAGTAAACAACATAAAGCTTCAGCTTGATCATATACTAAATGATGTTCAGCTTCAAGAAAATGAATATTCATATCTTAAACAAAATGCGCAGCGGAAAGCAGAGGTTTTGAAAAGCATACCCGCCATACAACCCGTTTTCAATCCTGATCTTTCAAGACTGGCATCGGGATATGGGAACCGTATGCATCCGATATATAAGATCGAAAAGTTTCATGAAGGAATAGATTTTACTGCACCCACAGGGACAGAAGTATATTCAACCGGCGATGGCAGGGTTAAAGAACTGGACAGGACAAGAAGAGGAAGAGGGCATACCCTGGTAATTGATCATGGAAATGGTTATGAAACTGTCTTTTCCCATCTTGATGATTTTAGGGTACGTCAGGGGCAAACCGTAAAAAGGGGAGAAATTATTGGTACTGTTGGCAATACCGGTCTTTCTACCGCTCCTCACCTCCACTATGAGGTAAGATTAAACGGAGAGCCAGTTAATCCGGTAAATTATTTCTTTCTTGAGCTTTCACCGAAACAGTTTGATAAAATTATAAAGATCTCAATAAATTCGGGACAATCATTTGATTAATTTATTCATGTTATATACTTAATAAATCAATGCCATCAGTTAAGTACAGGTTTAATCCTTCGACACTTTCTTACGAAAAGATCTTTTATCCCTTCACGAAGAAAATTGTTAGTCTCCTTCCTTATTTCCTTTCGGTTGCTTTTTTTGTATTTCTTTTTCTTTTTATGATTGAGAATAAAATTGAATCGCCCAGGGTAAGAATATTACTTAGTGAGAAGGAAGAGATTGAAATGAAGTTGAAATTACTCGAGGAAGAAACTCATAGATTAAACGAGGTTCTTACTGCCATTCAGTATAATGATGATAATATTTACCGGACTTATTTTGAAGTATCCCCCATACCTGAGACACATAGGAGTGCAGGATTCGGAGGAAATGTAAATGTAGATATTTTCCGTGAGTCCCTGTATTCCCCTAGAATGTCAGATATAAACAGGGAGCTGGACAAAATCACAAAAAAATTGGTCGTCCAGTCCAAATCCTTTGATGAGGTTATTGTAATGGCAAATGCCAAGGAGAAGAGACTTGCTGCCAGGCCTGCGATTCAGCCGGTCAGCATAAAAGACCTGACAAGATTTGGCTCTGCCTTTGGAGTGAGGCATCATCCTATACTGAAAGTGAGAAAAATGCATGAAGGTATCGATCTGACTGCTCCAAGAGGAACCAGGATCTTTGCAACCGCCGATGGTGTAGTTCTTCAGGCCGGAAAAACAACAGGTGGTTATGGTAATAAGATCATCGTTGATCATGGTTTTGGTTACCGGACTCTTTATGGGCATTGTCATGAAATTCTTGTAAGGCCGGGTCAAAAAGTAAAGCGAGGAGATGTTATCGGTACTGTCGGGTCTACCGGATTGTCCATATCTCCTCATCTGCATTACGAAGTCCATGTAAATGGACGGAAAGTTAATCCTATATACTATTATGCAAATGATCTGACTGAAAAGGAGTACGACCACATGATTGATCTTCTTTCTAAAGCGGATCCCAGTTTTGATATTAACTAGAGTCTGTCCATAATGTCGGGTGTCTGTTCCGATAGCTATCGGAACAGACACC
>CAYRTD010000011.1:0-51332 GCA_964426915.1 uncultured Bacteroidaceae bacterium
GAGAAAACTTCTCTTTTGAATAACACTAAATCAAGGTTTCGAACACTCAAAGGTGGCAACCCGTGGAATGGGTGAAGGGTGATCGGTAATCGGTGATCGGTGATCGGTGATCGGTAATCGGTGATCGGTGATCGGTGATCGGTAATTGGTAATCGGTAATTGGTAATCGGTGATCGGTGATAGGTGTGATCGTATCAGTATGTCCCATAAACGATTCAACGATTCAACGATTAAACCTATACCCGGATCTCCTTCAGTAACCCAACCCTCATAAACCTATAAACCTATAAACCAATAAACCAATAAACCTATAAACCTACAAACCTATAACCTATAACCTATAACCTATAAACTCTACCCAATAATACCTTCTTCACTAAGCCATCTTTCGGCATCAATAGCTGCACGACAACCTGTACCGGCTGCAGTTACCGCCTGCCTGTATACGGAATCCATCACATCACCGCAGGCAAATACTCCGTCTACATTTGTTTTGGACGTATCGGGGATAGTTTTAAGATAGCCAACAGTATCATGATCCAAAAAATCCAGAAAGATATCGGAATTAGGCTTATGCCCTATGGCAACGAAGAAACCCTGAACATCTATTTTTCTTTTTTCACCGGTATTGACATTCTCGACAATGACGCCATTAACAGCCTGATCTCCTACTATTTCACGTGTAAGGCTGTCCCATACAACTTCAATATTTTCTTTTTTGAATACCCGTTCCTGCATGATCTTGGAACCCCTTAGCTCATCACGGCGGTGTATCAGGTAAACCTTTTTACACAGTCCGGAAAGATAAAGTGATTCTTCCAGAGCGGTATCGCCCCCGCCAACTACTGCAACATCCTGCCCCTTATAAAAGAACCCGTCACAAGTAGCACATGCAGAAACTCCGTGTCCCATGTACTTTTGCTCAGATTCAAGTCCAAGGTATTTTGCTGTGGCTCCGGTAGCAATTATCAGCGATTCTGCTTCAATGGTTTTCTTCTCATCTATCACAATCTTAAAAGGCCTTTTTGAAAGATTTGCTGCTGAGGCCATACCCCATCGGATATCAGCTCCGAAACGCTCAGCCTGCTTTTTAAAATCCTCCATCATTTCAGGACCTGTGACTCCATCAGGGTATCCGGGATAATTTTCAACATCCGTGGTAGTGGTCAATTGACCTCCCATTTGCATTCCCTGGTAAAGAACAGGTTGCAAATTTGCCCGAGCAGCATATATAGCTGCCGTGTAGCCTGCAGGTCCTGAGCCAAGAATCAGACAGTTTACTCTTTCAGTTTCTCCTTCAATCTTAACCTCATTCTGAGATTCAGATTCTGAGTTTTCCATTTTTTTAAATAATTCCATTATTCAATCTTTGATATGTTATATTTAAGTTTTTACATAAACAAAATCATCCCCACAATGTTTGTAGGATGATGTCAGCCATTTCAAATAGCGTACCAATTCCGAAAGTTAATGAATAATGGCGGAAATGTATGAAAAGTCTTTGATATAGCATAAATATTCACTAATAATCAGTGAATTCACATGAACATGCTTCACTGACAATTCGTCATATCTAAATACTTCAATATATTATGAAATTACGTCTTGTGAAAAACGGAATATTTCCGGTATTGAGAAACCTTAACGGAGATCTTGTCGAAGAACCACTCAATACAGGACTCTTTCTCTCCGGCACTATACAGGGCGAAGGCAAACTGGCCGGGATTCCGGCTTTATTTATCCGTACTGCGGGATGTAACCTAAGATGCTCCTGGATAGATGATGACGGAAAGATCGATATTTGTGATACCCCACACTCCAGCCACGATGTCAGGGAATCTGAAGAATGGGAGGTGGATGATATAGTAAAACTCATTAAAATAAACCTTGGCAATATAAAGCATGTGGTTATATCGGGTGGTGAACCCACTACACAGCCAATTCCCCTGCTGACCCTGGTGAGTTCTCTCAAAAAGAAAACCGGAGTACATATCAGCATTGAAACCAATGGAGTGCATTATGTGCCGGAGCTTGCATGGAACGTCGATTTCTTTTTCATTAGTCCGAAATTAAAGTCCTCCGAGCCCACACCGGGAAAAAACAAGCATCTTGCCAAAGCAGTAGATGACCATTTTATTCGTGATCATGCCCGGTTGCGAAAAAATACAGGAACCATACAAAAGTACATCAACGCATGTCATAATCTGGAATCATATTATGGCGATATACCCGATACAGAGGCAACCCGCAGATCCTCAAAAGATTTTCAGATAAAATTTGTTATTGCCCGGGAAGAAGATGAAAAAGAGATCAAAGAAGATTTTCTGTCGAATCTGGGGCTTTACAGAAACCAGGATATATTGGTCATGCCTCTCGGATCAAGCCCTGAAAAGACTTCCGAACATGCTGAAATTGCTGTCAGAATGGCTATAAAAAACGGCTGGAGATATACCAGCCGTGTGCATTTGAATTTGTTTGGTAATAAGGAAGGGACATAGCCATTAAGTAGTGTCTGTCCATAATGTCCAATATCTGCGTTGCTGCAAAAATTTTAAATCCTCGAATACATTAGTATACTGCGGTTTAAAATTTTTGCGTGCCTTGATCTTGAACATTATGATCCAGACACCCAACTTTATGGACAGACTAAGTAGTGTCTGTCCATAATGTCCAATATCTGCGTTGCTGCCAAAGTTATGAATGCTACTCATATTTAAGTGTCTCTGCCGGATTTAATCTGCCTGCTCGATAGGTCTGAACAGATACGGTCAGGAAAGCGGCAATCCAGGCTGCGACAGCTGCAACAATAAATACCCAGATCTCCAGTCCCCTGCGATAAGGAAAATTGTTTAACCACTCGCTCAGTATATAATAAGATACAGGTACGGCAAACAAAATGGAAATCAAAACCAGACGGCTGTAATCTGAAGATATCAAACGTATTATCTGATACATTTCCGCACCCAGGGTTTTCCTTATGCCAATCTCTTTGGTTCTCTGCTCAACAGAGAAAACTGATAACCCAAATAATCCCAGGCAGGCTACCAATATCGACAAAAAGGTAAATATGAGCAATATGAGCTGAAGCCTTTTTTCCGTCATATGCTGGTGTTCGAATTTCTGGGAAATGTAAGTTCCGTTAAATATTTTGTCAGGATAATAGTTTTGCCATATTTCATTAACCTTCTGGTATGCAACTTTCTTTTCAGTTTCGTCAATTCTTATGGTTATGTGATTATGACCTGAAAGAGACGAGAGCATTACCATGGGTTTAATGACCTCTGTAAGAGATTGAAAATGAAAATCCTCGGTTACTCCAACAATTTGCCCCCAATTACCTGATTCATTATTCGGGCCCGAGAGCACACCTATCTCCTCTCCAAGAGCATTGAATGGGGTTTCAAAACCAAACATTTTCCTCGCTGCATCATTTATGATATAATACATCGAGGTATCATTCATCATTTCGGACCGGAAATTCTCTCCTGCCAGCAAAGGAATATCCAGAACTGGAAGATATTTTTCATCAATTGTATTAACAACAGGAAAAAAAGTTTTGGATACATTTCTTAAAAGATAGGGATTATCAGTATAATTTCGGTCGGTAGGGACAACTGCAGAACGAGAAACTCCCTTTATTTCTGACAAAGAGACCACATCATTTTTAAATGCTTCCCAGGAATTATAAACAGACCGGTCTTCCACTCTTATATCCAGCAAGCCAAAACGGTTATATCCCAGATCCTTATTGTTTAAATACTGTAGATGACGGTAGGCCGTAAGTGAACCGATGATCAGGGAAACAGATATAATAAACTGACCAATAACAAGAACTTTTCTGAAGGTTTGTCCCCCTTTGGGTCCGGGTTTTCCTTTAAGAACTTTTATCGGCCGGTAAGATGAAAGAACGAAGGCAGGATAGATGCCAGATAAAAATGCAGTAAGCAACCAGACCAATATAATAAAAGGCACATTCCATCCTTTAAGCAACGATATGGCTGACAAATCTTTGTCCGTAAAATCTGAAAAAGCAGGAAGCGAAAGTTCAATGATTAAAATAGCTAATAATAAAGATAAAAAGCTGAAAAACAAAGACTCACCGAGAAATTGCCTTATCAGTTTAGTTCTTGATGCACCGGAAATTTTACGAATACCAACTTCCAGAGCCCTGCGGGATGAACGGGCAGTGGAAAGATTCATGAAATTAACACTGGCAATTACGAGAAGCAGCAATGCCACAAGACTAAAAATCCGGACAGAAGTTTTACTACCGGGTGTCTCCAACTCCCATGTCCTGTTTGAATTCAAATGTATATCAGTCACAGGTTTCAGTCTGAGTTTCATAAATTCCTGCGGATCTTCAATGTCCATTAGATTTCGTATTTCGGGACCAAAATATTTATCTACCATCTTTTGAAGATTTTTTTCCAGCACCCGCTGATCTGTTCCTTTCGCTAAAAGAATATAGGAATAATGGAAACTAGCCATCCAGCTGGTCATCATCATCTCATGTTTGAGACTTTTAAGTGAACTGAATGATCCTATAATATCAGCCTGTATGTGAGAGTTGTGAGGAAAATCCTCAAAAATGGCCCTGAGAATATAAGGCTTCATCTCCCCTCCGTAATTCACATTTATGACCTGTCCGATTTGTGGTTCAGGACCGAAATATTTACCGGCTGCGCTTTGCGACATTGCAATACTGAAAGGTTCCTTTAGGCAGGTCTCAGGATTTCCTCTAATAAGTGGAAAAGAAAATATCCCGAAAAACGAACTGTCGGCATAAAAAATCCTTTCTCTGTATTGAGTATTTGAATCATCTTCAATGAATGCATCATCATAGGCGAGTCGCGTAAAAGTTTGTACACCGGGAAAATCAGCCTTCATCTGTGGAGCTGTGGGAGGCGAGGTAATAGGAACACTCATCTCCACTCCATCTAGAAGCATGTCTCTTTCTATCCGGTAGATTCTATGTGAGTTTTTATGAAATTTATCATAACTCAGTTCATCAAAAACCCAGAGATATATAATGATTGAAGCAGCAAGACCAATGGCCAGACCAAAAATATTAATAAACGAAAAAAGAATGTTTTTTTTCAGATTGCGCAAGGCAATGGTAAATAATTTATTAATCATAAAGTATTTTTTTTACTCAAACACAAAATATATACCATGAATTATATGTAATTAATTTATAAGTATATAGCAGATTTATAAAGAAAGTATCTATGTTCGTTAGCGATACAACCTGCACGATAACGGACAATATTCATTGGAAAGTTAAAACCTAAAATGGTATTTATATAAAAGAATAGTATAAGATTTATTTTACTTTCGGAGATGACTCTGCAGCTAAAGAAAAAGGATTGTATATATTTGTATATTATGGAAATAGGAAAACTAAACAAACTCAGAATTGAAAGAGAAACGGAATATGGTTACTTCCTTGAAGACCAGGAAGGAAATGAGGTGCTTTTACCAAATGCCTATGTTGAAGATCAAATGATGCTTTCAGATGAAATTGAAGTATTTATCTACAGAGATTCTGAAGACAGGGTAGTGGCAACAACTTTAAAGCCATATATTCAACTCGGTGAATTCGCATATTTAAGGATAAAAGAAGTTAATTCGTACGGGGCTTTCGCGGACTGGGGACTACCTAAAGATCTGATGATCCCCTTTGCTCAACAGGCAGAACGGATGAAAGAAGGTAATAGTTATCTGATCTTTCTTCTGAGGGATGAGCAAAGTGATCGCCTAATTGGCACCTCAAAAGTAAACAAGCATATTAAACGGAATGATGCGGAATTAATACCCGGGGATGAAGTGGATCTCCTTCTGTATAACATGACCGACCTGGGAATGAATGCCATTGTAAATAACCAGTATCATGGCCTTATTTTTCACTCCCACATACATAAAAATATTCATCCCGGTCATAAAATAAAAGGCTATGTGAAAGAAGTAAGAGATGACGGGAAAGTTGATGTTCTCCTCGACCCCCCCGGTTACGATGAAAGCATTGAAAAAAATACCGACCTGTTACTATCAGCTCTGAAGGAAAATGAAGGCTTCCTTGATCTAAATGATAAAAGCACCCCTTCTGAAATTAGTCAAAGGCTGGGCATGAGTAAAAAAGCCTTTAAAAAGGCTCTTGGAAAACTTTACAAACAAAAACTGGTTGTTATTACCGAAAAAGGGATGAAGCTTTCAAAATAAAATTGATCTCCGCCCTGGCCTTGCACTTCATCTTATTGCAGTACTCATAATCACTACCATAAAGTGTTTTGGAACCACTCCATCCTCTTTTACCTATGTCAATAATGCATGTTTTGCCCCGATAACAATAAGGGCCCCTGGTAACCCAAAACAATCATAAATAATATAGGACTCATGACTCTTTATTTGTACGATAACGGACGCTTCTGTTACATATCCGTTCACTTTTATCCGCCTCTTAACATAGGACAAAACCCCGTTAATACCTGTATATGTGATTGTTATTCGTTTTGGTATAAGGCTTGTTATTTGGTAAGCAAGTTCGTTGAACAAAAAATATAGAAGCCATGAGAAAAAATTACATACATATCGTTTTAAGCCTGATTATTATTCTTGCAACTGTTACTCCGGATGTTTATGCTGACGGAAAAAAAGGTGAAAAAGAGAAAAAAGCTGACAAGGAAAAATCTGAAAAAGTTGTTACCGGGATCAATGCTGCCTTTGACTTGGAACTAAAATTTGAAAACTGGATGATTGACGCCGGCGAGTTCGCAGGTCCGGAGATCTTTTATGAAGAAGACCTGATGCTGGAAAGCTGGATGACAGAATCAAAAGCTTTCATATTTGAAATCGAGGTGTTGGATAAAAAAATGGAATTCGAAGAATGGATGATTGAAGAATTTGAAATCGAAGAACTCGAAATGGCAATGGACTTCGAAGATTGGATGCTCAGACCTTTTGTCTCCGATTCGAAAGAGAGCTTTACAGAAGAAGAAATGGTTCTTGAGAACTGGATGCTTAAGTTCTGATAAAACATCTAATGGTTTGGAATGTCTTTCCCAAATGTCCTTTTTACTCATTTAGTGCTGATCTAAACGGTTAATAATTTGTTTGTTTCACTCGCATCAACTTAACGCCCACCGAAAAATTTATCATTTACACAGATAACCTCCACATTTCCCGGCTTGTGCCACAAGGCGACATGCTATTGTAAGCCCCCCGATATTATAATGATCCAGACACCCGACTTTATGGACAGACTCTAGCTATGGATTTGATTTCGAAACAGTAATCTCCCAATTATGATATAATAATTTAATAAAATAAAGTTAAATTTGTCTGTAAAGTTCCAGGTAAAGCATAGGAAAACCATAAAACCATTCCTTCCAGATGAGGACACAGTTTGCTATAATCTTTTTCGCGCTTCTACTTAATATTAAGGCATTCGCTCAAATAAAAGCACTTGTTCCGGAGTTATTTCCACAGGATGAAGAAGCTTTACTTCACCAGGCGAAAAAACAGGATCCTGAGATACTTACAGGGGGATACCGTCAATATGATCTGATAGTTGCCCGACTAAACACCTGGGATAATGAACTCAAAAATATTATAGTCCGCCTTCTCCTGCCTCCTGAAAAAAAACGAGACCACTTCCCGCTGGTTGTCTATGTTCATGGAGGTGGATTTATTGGTGGTTCTCCGCAAATCAACATTTTAGAAGAGAGAAAAGGCTTTGGTTTTGCGTTGCGGACCCTGCTTGACGAAGGCTTTGCCGTAGCCTCTGTTGGCTACAGACTTGCCAGGGAGGCAGGATGGCCTGCACCCCTGAGCGATGTATTGTGCGGATTCCGCTTTCTGTCTTTGCATGCGCACAACTGGGGGATTGATGCAAGTCATATTGGAATTACAGGACATAGTGCAGGTGCTCGTATAGCGGCTCTGGCAGCAACAGTCGACCAAAACGCATTTCATCGCCAGGGATTACCCTGGGGAAACAGTCCCGTAAATTTTGCAGCAATCTGGCTGTGGGCCGGTTCAGCCTGGGACTGGCCAAATGTAAATCAATGGAGCGAATTTGGAAAACCCCGTTATTTCAGTGTTCCCCGTTTGCTTTTTGGGGAGCATCCGGCATGGGATAATGACGCCCGTCATCGGATCCGGATACGCAGTCACTTGCCTCATCTTTCGATGGCGATACCTCCATTATATATTTTCCGGGGTGAATCAGATTACAGAGGGGATCATTCTGATGCCCGGCGGGCGGTAGAGATATGGAGAATACTTGGTTCAGAAGCAACATTAGGAATGGAACCCGGCGGACATAACACTATTGGTCCCACTGAACCATTTATCGCTTTTTTTAAGCAACATTTATGCAATAAAAACCCAAAACAAAAGCCACGCAATCTTCTGGAAACAGCCCGTCGGTTAAATGATGCGGAAGAAGCCCTCGCAGCCATCGAAGTGCTGAATCAGAAAAATACCCGTAACGGTGGGTACAGCCTTCCAAAAGGAAGCTGGATGATTCTTCAGGACCACGCATTACTCTGGAATCCTGATGAAAAAAACTGGACGAAAGAAGAGCAAAAACAGCTAAACCTTGCCCGGAAAAAGCTGGCCGAAAAGGAAGCAAAAGCTGCAACACGGTTTCTGCAACGCGGACATTGGTTCAGGGCTGAAACGGCAGCAAAAAATGTATTAATACTCGATTCGCAAAATGAGAAGATGATATCTCTTATATCTGATACAAAAGAAATCATCAGAAAAGAAGAGCAGGTATTCCTTGGCTTACACAAAGCCAACAGGGCAATTCTCGCTGGGGATGTAAAGCGTGCTAAAGAAATCATTACAATAATTGATGATTCCCGTTTAACACGAGCATATGAAGGAGTTTCTCTAAAAGAAAATCCTCAAATTCCTATATGGGCTGAAGAAGGGGGAATCGATCTTTACGGAATATGGATATCGATAAAGTTGAAAAATGAAGTAAAAATCCGCTTTCGATGGGTTGAGCCCGGTAGCCGGGAGCTTCCAGAACACCTGCACTTCCGGAACAAAGAAGAAAACCCTTGGACCACCAGAATAATTGTAAATAAAGGTTTCTGGCTGGCAGAAACGGAAACAACTTCATTACAATGGCAGGCGATAAGTGACCAACATCCCAAAAATTCTGAGTCCGCCGATATAAACCAACCTCAAACAATGGTCGATTATCTGCAAATTATTAACTGGCTAAAATTATTTGAAAAAAGACTCAATGGTCCTGTAATTCGCCTCCCAACTGAGGAAGAATGGTTATATGCTGCAACCAATGGCGGATGCAATAATACACAACCTCCGGTTCATATAGGAGCGGTTCATGCAATGAGAGTTGATGTCATTACCCCGGCCCCTCTCCCCGTTGAAGCAACAATTCCTGATCTGAACGGATATTATGGATTATTGGGCGGGGTGATGGAATGGACCGCATCTCCCGGACCATCAAAAGCATACTTTAAAGATAAAAACGGGCGAAAAAGGATCATGGCTTACCCAATATCCCGTGGAGGAGCCTGGTCATTCATGCCACACAGCCTCGCTCTGGCAGAACGAAAACAACAGCGTCACGGTAACAAACAACCAGATCTGGGATTTCGTATTGCTATCGAAGGTTCTGATTAGGATATTGTTTTCCCTTTAAATTCTTAATGACAGATAAATGTTTAGTGCACCCTGAGTAGTGGCAACTATCCACTTAAACCCGTTTTTGTTTTCTCCATAGCTTATACGTCTTTATTTGCTATCCATGTAACCAACGGCAATAATATGCCTGATATTTACCTGTACAGTAGATAATACAGCCACTATCTCACCTCGTTAATGGTAACACTACTCAGGCCTAAAGTTGCTTATTTACTCAACATGTATATGCTTATATGAGATGTTGTATTTTTGGGGATCTTTTTTGACTATTGGTTTTTAAATGTCAATATCTCTACTTTTGCCCTTCCCTTTCCTTCTCATTTTGTAACTGTCTTATAATCTATTATATATTTGGCCTACAACTATCATTATGTATTCATGCCGGTTATAATCTCCTGTTATATTATCACGGCCAGACATTATAACAATATTGATAATTTCCGGTTTACTCATAATAGTTTCTAGTTTTGGTTTGCAATACAAGTTAAGCCAAAACTACCTACAGACCATAAATATTTTCTATAAAATTCATCCCTGAAAACCCCTATTGAATATAAGTCCGGGATTATCGTTAGCACTGAACTGATACAATATAAGAATTGATAAGACACATAAGGAGTAAACTTTCTCAAAATTCTATCGTATATAGATAACAGGTTTTGAGTCACTATGTCAAATATGTTATACAGCATATCTATTTAGATTGGTAAAGAGTTTGCTGTCTTTTAATAAATATCTGTATTAAGTTTGTAACAAGTTTGTAACATGTTTGAAACAAGCTAAAATCTAAACCAGTCATGAAAAAACTTGACCACAACATTAACAATTGTCAATGTCATACCTCTATTGATAAAGGCAAGTATTTAAGTAAAGATAAATCTATTAAATTTAAAATTTTAAATCAAAAAGAACTCGAATCAAATAGGAGTGCTGCATATTCCTATCTTATTTGATGAATCAATACCCTTTTAGCTATATTATGGCAGCCCCGGGAGATGAATCAACACCTGGGGCTATTTGTATACATAAATTTAGATTCAAAACTATTAAAAATAGAGTTTATTTTGTAAATATACCTCAGTTTGAAAAACATACTTATTCTGTAAAATTTTATGCAAGAAACCACAGGCTATCGGATGACAGATATAGATTAATGTTGGACGATTATGATGCGAGGAATGTAATATTTACCGTTTTAAAAATTTCTTTAAGGATTTTGGAAATGGATAAAGTTGCTTCATTTGCATTTGTAGGAATGCCGGGTTTAGACGAGAAACACACAAACACCAAACGTTTTAGGGTTTATACGCTTTTTACCTCATTCTTCATTAGTAGCAAGGATTTTATTCATGCAAAAGATGAAAACAATAGCATTTATGTCTTGCTTAACAAAAAAAATCAAAGAACTCGAATACAAGATCTTCCTGAGATTGCTCAATACTTTATGGAACATTACCGATTTTCCTGCCCTTTAAATTGCGTTCAGCATTCTGAGTAAATGAAGAAAAAAGCCCCCATGTAAACCGCTTAAAAAAACAAAGCCTTTCAGGATCCTGAAAGGCCTATGTTTATTGGCGTCGGGGTGGCCCGACTCGAACGGGCGACCACATGCACCCCATGCATGTACGCTAGCCAACTGCGCCACACCCCGTATTACTTAGCGGATGCGAAAATACAAAATTCCCACGTAAACAAAAAAATATTTTATTATTTATCACAATCCTCCTGATAGATTTTTAGAATCAGGCTTGAGTGAATATCAATGATATTGAACAATCTTATGAATTACTTTTTGACCCCGTATTCCCGGGGGTGGAGGCGAATAAAAAACATCTTTTAATAATAAAAAGATTATCATTATTTTAATCACTTCCTCTCTACTTTTTCCAGACTATTCATAATTCTCTGGATTTGCTTCTGCTTATTCACTTCTCTGAGATTACGTGCTGTTTCTGTGAAATATTGATGTCCGGAAATAAACTTTATCTGGAGCTTGTTCCAGTCTTCCATGGAATGGATCTTATCCTGCTCCTTAAGTTCATTGTATAATGTATTTGAAACCGGGATCATATCACTCCTGCCAAGGTAATCAAGATCTGCATCACAAATAATTTCTTCCAGCAAATTGGTTGGTCGCGGAGGGAGTTTTGTTGCCATTATCAGAGAACTGATCCTATCGATCTGTTCTCCGGTATAGCCATAAACTGGTAAAATTTCACAAGCCAGGACGGTGCCGTGAAATTCATGATCGTCATAGGATATTATATGACCGGCATCGTGAAACAGTGCGGCTGTTTTAAGAAGCAGAATTTCTTCATCGGAAACCCCTTCCGCCCAGCCGATAAGTTCAACTTCAGTGACTACATCTACAGTATGTTTTACGTTATGGTAATATAAGTAAGGTGGTAATTCTTTTTCGAGTTTATCCAGGATGATTTCCTGTATATCGGTGAACTGAATAAGTTTAAACTTGATGTTGAATTTTTCATTAATCATAAAAGTGTCATTCTTGACAGCGTATTCCGGTCTTAAGGAGGAAACGCTGAATAATTGCAGATCTTCTTTATACTTAACGGGCATTTTTCCGAAATATTCACAAAGAAAGAATTCTTTTATTAATTCATATGTCATGACGGAAATTATAACATCTCCTTTTGAAGCATAAGAATGCATCCGGCTGGCCATATTAACAGTATCACCTTTTATATCGTAGGAAATTTTCTTCTTACCACTAATGGTAGCTGTTACGGGACCGGTATGGATGCCGGTTTTTAATTCCCAGATCCCTGATCTCTTAGCTTTCTTTTTTGCATGTTCTTTCAGGTACTCCTGCATTTCGATTGCAGCTAGTACAACCTGAACAGGATTTGTTATATTCTTTTCAGGAATTCCTCCGGCAGCCATTATTGAATCACCTATGGTCTTAATTTTAGCAATGTTGTATTTCTTTAGAATCTCATCAAATCTGAAAATAATCTCATCCAGTTCATCCATCATGGCAACTGTATCCATACCATCCCTTATGTTAGTGAATCCATGGATATTCGCAAACATAACGGTCGCCATCTCAAATTTCCGGGAAGCGGGTTTTATAGTTACCGTCCTGCTTGTATCTCCTTCTTTAATCCGGGATTGCTGTACAATTTTTTCCAGCTTATCGATTTTAAGGGTCTTTTTTCTAATATCTTCCTTCAGGGCTTCATTCTCACGAACCAGATCCTGGTTATGCCTTACCAGTTTTGCTATTCTTTTTATTAATTCTGCACCGGAAATGTCCATAGTAGTATTTTTCTGCTTGCTGATCAATATTATTCAGTAAAAATAATCGAATATATTCCATGAATAATACTGGCTAAGTCGATGTTAAATGTAATGGCTTTTATGCGTATTTCAAAAAAATTATGACTCCTTGCATGAAAGGCGGAAACGATGCTAATAATAAGCCACTTGGTAAAAGGAGACTGTCTTAAAAGTATTTTTTAATTTGGGGTTACTTACAAATTGAAAGCATCCCTTTTAAGGATGAAAACACTTTTCGGAATGCGCTCAAAAATTAGTCAAACAATAATGATTATCTTTATCATATTGTTTTGCGATTAACCGGCTTGTAACCGGAGGAAAATATCCGCAGTTAGTGCCTGTTTAAAAAAACATTTGGATAAATTCTAGTATTTCCATCATAATACCAAAAAGTATTCAGATATAGTAAATTTAATATGTTAAAGTAGAATTAAAACAAAAAGTTTATCTTAAAACTAATTATAGATCCGATATGAAAACCTTGAAATATTCTATAATCATTTTGTTTTTAATGTTTTTCACTCTTGAGCTGGATGCTCAGAAACATAATGAAAAGGACTTTACTGTTATTTTTTATAATGTGGAAAATTTATTCGACACCCTTGATGCTCCTTTTTTTAAGGACGAAGAATTCACTCCTGAAAGTGAGAAAGAATGGAATACACTTAAATATGAGAAAAAGCTGGAAGACCTGGCAAAGGTGCTTAGTTCAATAAATGGTAAAGAATTGCCTGAGATCATCGGCCTTGCAGAAGTTGAAAACAGAAGTGTTCTGGAAGATCTTATCAGCACAAAGGATCTGATTAAAGGTGAATATGAAATCATCCACACAGAGAGTCCGGATGTAAGGGGGATCGATGTAGCGCTATTGTATAAAAAAGATATACTTAAATCTGTATCCTTCAATACAATTAAAATTGACTTTCCCTTTGATTCTACCCTAACCACAAGAGACATACTCCATGTTAAAGGGAATGCTCCTGATGGCAGGGATATACACTTCTTCGTGAATCACTGGAGCTCCAGGTATGGAGGACAAAAAGAGAGTGTGCCGAAAAGAATGTATTGCGCAGTATCGCTGAGGAGAAAAATCGACCTGCTCCTTAGCCTTGAGTCAGATCCCAGGTTTATTATCATGGGGGATTTTAACGATGAACCGACTAACAGAAGCATGCTTAATCTTCTTCTTGCTGGAAATAAAAGAAAAAATACCGGTCCGGGGGATCTTTACAATCTTTATTATGATATGCATAATATGAAAGATAAAGGCACGTATTATTATCAGGGAAGTTGGAACATGCTCGATCAGATCATCTGTTCATACAATCTTATTAATACTCCCGGTTTTTACAGTTGTAATTATACAAGCGGCAAAATATTTTACGAAGACTGGATGCTGTTTGAGAATGCTGAAGGGACAAACATACCTTCTAGAAGTTACGGAGGCCCGAATTATTATGGGGGAGTAAGTGATCACCTTCCTGTATATGTCACATTAACTATCGATGAGAATTAATCTCAGGAACATTTTTTATCAGGAATGAAATACAAAATTAATTCAGATTATAAACCCACAGGAGACCAGCCTGTGGCTATAGAGGAACTTGTAACCGGACTTCAGAATGGAGAACTACATCAGACTTTACTGGGGGTTACCGGATCGGGAAAAACATTCACCATAGCAAATATGCTGAATGAGGTGAACCGGCCCGCTCTGGTTTTGAGTCATAATAAAACCCTGGCTGCTCAGCTTTTTGGCGAATTCAAACAATTCTTTCCTGAAAACAGAGTGGAGTATTTCGTTTCTTATTACGACTATTATCAGCCCGAGGCTTATCTGCCTGTAACGGACACCTATATAGAAAAAGACCTTTCAATAAATGAGGAAATAGAAAAGCTTCGCCTGAGTACAACCTCCGCACTTTTATCAGGAAGAAAGGATGTAATTGTCGTTTCATCAGTTTCATGTTTATATGGAATAGGAAATCCTGAGGACTTCCATGCCGGTACTATAGAGATAAAAACCGGAGATATTATAAGCCGCAATGTTTTTCTAAGAAGGCTGGTAGATGCAATGTATTCCCGAAATGAAACTGAGTTCTCTCAGGGCAACTTCAGGGTAAGGGGTGACACGGTGGATATTTTCCTTGCTTACACGGATCATGCGGTAAGGGTGGTGTTTTTTGGTGATGAAATAGAAGAAATCCTCACGGTAGATCCCATTAATGGTAACACCTTGGAACAGCATTCAGAATCTCTTATATTCCCCGCTAATATATTTATTACTGCCAAAAACAGATTACAAACTGCTATACGTGAGATACAGGATGATTTGGTGCAACAGATAAATTACTACAAAGAAATTGGAAAAAACCTGGAAGCAAAGCGCATAGAGGAACGTGTGAATTATGATCTTGAAATGATCCGAGAACTTGGGTATTGTCCCGGGATAGAAAATTACAGCCGCTATTTTGATGGCAGAAAGCCTGGTACCCGCCCTTTTTGTCTTCTGGATTATTTCCCGGATGATTATATAACCATTGTTGATGAAAGCCACGTTACATTGCCCCAAATAAGGGCTATGCATGGAGGCGACCACTCCAGGAAACAGACCCTTGTAGAACACGGGTTCAGATTGCCGGCCGCCATCGATAATCGCCCGCTCAAATTTGAGGAATTTGAAGAGCTGACCGGTCAGACAATTTATGTTTCAGCAACACCCGGTGATTATGAGCTGGAAAAGACCGATGGGGTATTTATCGAACAGGTTATCAGACCTACGGGTTTAATTGACCCGGAGATTGAAGTACGCCCGAGTCTGAATCAAATCGATCACCTGATCGGAGAGATACAAAAAAGGATAGTAAAAAAAGAAAGGATACTGATCACCACTCTTACTAAAAGAATGGCAGAAGAACTGGATTCCTATCTTGGCAAAATGAATGTCAAAAGCCGGTATATACATTCGGACATTGACACCCTGGAAAGGATTGAAATAATGGACGGCTTAAGGAAGGGAGTGTTTGATGTCCTGGTCGGTGTAAACCTGTTAAGAGAAGGTCTTGATCTTCCTGAGGTTTCGTTGGTTGCGATTCTTGATGCCGATAAAGAAGGTTTTCTTAGATCTGAAAAATCACTTACTCAGACTGCCGGAAGAGCTGCCAGGAATTTAAACGGGAAAGTGATAATGTATGCCGACAAGATTACCCGTTCCATGAAAAACACAATTGATGAAACGAACAGGCGTAGGGAGAAACAATTAAAATATAATGAAGAACACAACATTACTCCTCAGCAGATAATTAAAGCTCAAAGAAGTTTGTTAGGAGAAATGATGAAGGAAAAAGAGAAAAAAGAATATTACAGTGGCAGGCTGAAGCCCGATATAGCTGCGGATCCGGTTATAAAATATATGGATAAAGAAGCCCTGAACAAATCCATCGCCAACATTAGAAAAAAAATGGAAAAAGCCGCTTCCGAATTAAATTTCATTGAAGCCGCCCGGTACAGAGATGAAATGTTTGAACTGGAAAAAATCCTGAAGAAAAAAGGCGTTGAAGCCTGATAATAATAAAAGTAAAGGCAAGTCACCTAAATTAGTCTATCAATTAAGTCAAGTATATGTCCATAAAGTCGGGTGTCTGGATCATAACCGAATCCGCCAATTGGCGGTGAGCTCAGTGAAGCTAATGTTCAAGATCAAGGTGCTCATAGGAGTTAGTCGATAATGTTTTTGCATTATCTGGTAAGTCATACCGATTAATCGGTATTGGTGAGAGTGTAAGTAGTGTCTTTCCCGATAGCTATATGGCTATCGGGATAAATGTTCGAGATCTAGGAGTGCAACCGCGTGTCGCTTAAGCTTTCCGCGAGCGCTGAAGCTACTCTGCGCTGCGCCTTCAGGCAAGCTTTTGGCGGCCGAAGGGAGGCGCTAGGCGCCTAAGCTAAAGCTTCATGCGAACGCGGTCACGCCTGTCCGCGGTACTCCGGGAAATACCGCTTAAAATAAACATTGAATGAGTATATCGGACATTATGGACAGACTCTAATTAATGGTAAAGGCTTGCCTGAAAAAAAACCTGTGCGCACTGACCTTATTCCCCGTACAAATATCGCTTGATTTTTTTGGTTGGAGTTTTTTCGAAGGGTTCAGCATGAAGAACCACAAGTTGAACCTGTGAGAAACGGTTTACTTTTGAATTAACGAATTTCTGGATTTCAAAAAGCAGATCATCCACACTTTCATTTCTCACTTTAATGATCTTTTCATTCAGACGGATCATCTTATTCTCCAGTTCCTGGATATTCAGATTCACCATAGCGACTATTTTACCGTGTTTGTTAATAACCAGTGATTCCTCAACCCCTTCGATACTGTTAAGAAAAGATTCAATTTCCTCGGGATATATATTTTCTCCATTGGTTCCCAGGATTACATTCTTTATTCGCCCCCTGATGTATACGTAACCCTTTTTATCAATAAAAGCCAGGTCTCCGGTCCTGAACCAGCCATCGTCTGTAAAAACTGCTTTAGTAGCTGCTGGATTTTTATAATAACCAAGCATCACATTAGGACCTTTTGCAAGTATTTCACCTTCTCCTGTCTGAGGATTAACATTATCCAGAACCAGGCTTACACCTTCCAGTACCGGCCCGGTAGATTGAAGCTTCGCGTTAGCAGGACTGCATCCGGCCAGTAAGGGACTTGTTTCAGTAAGCCCATATCCTATGGCATATGGAAACCGGGCTTCCTGGAGATATTTTTCAATCTCTGCATCCAGTTTTGCACCCCCGATACCAAAAAATCGTAAGTTTCCGCCAAACACCTTTTTAAGTTTTTTACCGGCAAGATAATTCAACATCTTACGGGTAGGTCTGAAACCGAAAAGAGATCTTGTAATAGCAGATTTTTGAAATTTCGGAAGTACCTGCTTTCTGAATATTTTTTCAATGATCAGAGGGACTGTTAGGATCATTGTAGGCTTAACTATTTTAAGTGCTTCAAGGAGAATGGAAGGTGTAGGCTGTTTTTTCAGAAAATATACTGATGCACCGGAATGTAAAGGGAGAAGGAAGCCAAGGCTGTTTTCATAAGTATGAGCCATTGGCAGAATTGATAGAAAACGGTCGTTTTCATTAACATCCTGTATCGTGAGAGTTTGATCTACAAGCCAGGAAATATTTTTATGAGTAAGCATCACTCCTTTTGAAGTACCTGTTGTTCCGGAAGTGTATATAATAGTGGCAAGGTCATTTTCTTCCACAAGGTCATCGGAAACAGGAAAACCTAAAGATTTAGCAGAATCTGATTCGTAATCAGAGCCGGAAACTGAAATGTCATCAATAATAATTACCGGAAAGTCATCTTCGTTAATATGCTTTTCAAGACGTTTATATTGCTTTGAAGAAATAAAAGCCATTTTCGCATCGGAATGCCTGAAAATATTTAATATCTCGTCAACATGAAAATCCGGCAATATCGGTACGGCAACTGCTTTAGAAAAAAGAATAGAAAGAAAAGACACTCCCCAGGCAGGAGAACTTTCTCCTATTACAGCAACTTTGTCTCCCTTTTCTATTTTCATGGAGGAAAGTATTGCACTCAGATTGGATATTTTCATTCCAAGTGAAGCATAATCAATGCCTTTGTCCTCATCCGCAAAAGAAAGAGCCATCCGTTCAGGATATCTTTCTATCGACCCGGAAATGAGATTGCAGACTGTATATTTGTTCATTGCCATTTTCTGTAATTTATTCAACAAAGTTACAAAAAAAAACGGGCTGCAAGACAGCCCGAATCAAATTTATTTTCAAGACATTAGCCTAAATATGTTTTGAGAAGCTTACTTCTCGAAGTATGGCGAAGTCTTCTGATCGCTTTTTCTTTGATTTGCCTTACTCTTTCACGGGTAAGACCAAATTTTTCTCCGATTTCCTCCAGTGTCATTTCCTGACATTCGATACCAAAGAATAATCTAATTATATCCCTTTCTCTTTCTGTAAGAGTAGCGAGG
This sequence comes from uncultured Bacteroidaceae bacterium, assembly GCA_964426915.1. Classification (GTDB taxonomy): domain Bacteria; phylum Bacteroidota; class Bacteroidia; order Bacteroidales; genus CAYRTD01. The sequence goes on from CAYRTD010000011.1 coordinate 18,996, forward strand.
GCTCTTCCGATTTCTCTGGCTAAAGATTCTTTAATCAGGATCTTGTCTGCATTGGGAGAGTCATTATTAATAAGTACATCAAGAAGGCTGTTATCTTCGCCTTCGACAAATGGAGCGTCAACCGAAACATGGCGGCCGGAAACCTTAAGGGTGTCGGACACTTTCTCTTTGGGCAACTCCAGGGCATCTGCCAGCTCTTCAGAGGTAGGGGTTCTTTCGTATTCCTGTTCAAATTTACTGAACGCTTTGTTGATTTTGTTTAAAGAACCTACCTGGTTGAGCGGAAGACGAACAATTCTGGACTGCTCGGCAAGAGCTTGTAAAATTGATTGGCGAATCCACCAGACAGCATAAGAGATAAATTTAAAACCACGGGTTTCATCAAACTTTTCAGCCGCTTTTATAAGTCCCAGGTTACCTTCATTAATAAGGTCGGGTAAACTTAACCCTTGATTTTGGTACTGTTTTGCAACTGAAACAACGAATCTGAGATTGGCTCTGGTAAGTTTTTCCAATGCCAGGCGATCTCCTTTTTTGATTCTTTGTGCGAGTTCAACTTCCTCTTCTACTGTTATAAGTTCCTCTTTTCCAATTTCTTGCAGATACTTATCAAGCGATGCACTCTCTCTGTTGGTAATCGACTTCGTAATCTTTAATTGTCTCATTTATTCCTCCCGAAATTTGCTGCGAATTTAGTTTATTTTAAGATATAATTCAACTATAATTGATAATAAAAAAATATAAAAAAAAGACTTGCAACGCAAGCCTTTTTTATTCCGCTATACTACTTGCATTTAGATACCAAAAGCATAATATGCTATTAAGCCATCGGGGTATACTCCTTCAATGTATACACCACCTTCTGTTTTTTCGATGATGTTTTTAATATCACTGACGTTTTCAACTTTTTGGTTATTAATTTTTGTAATTATAAGTCCTTCACGGACTCCGGCTTTAAGGAGCTTCCCTGCTTTGAGAGACACTACCTGAACTCCATGGCTGATTCCGAGTTTCTTTTTTAAATCTTCAGAGGCAGGTTCAAAACTGGCTCCAAGCAGCGAAAGTGATTCATCTATTGTTACGATATCAGTATCACCGCTCATATTACGCAAAGTAACCTCGAAAAGTTTCTCTTTACCGTTCCTTTTTACCAGCACCTCAACCTCGTCTTTCGGCCTATACTTACTTATTTGTTCCTGTAAAGCTGAAACACTGTTAACAGGTGTATTGTTCACGGCCAGGATAATATCGCCGGTTTTAATACCTGCTTCCTTCGCGGCACCATCATCTCGTAATCCGTTAACATAAACGCCATCTAACTTATCAATATTGTGCTCATTGGCAAGTTCCTGTGTTACATCCTGAATGGTAACACCCAAAATAGCCCGCTGAACAACGCCAAATTCCTTAAGATCACCTATTACTTTCCTGACAATACTAACGGGTACAGCAAAAGAATTACCGGAATATGCTCCGGTTCTTGAGGCAATTGCTGTATTAATACCCATGAGTTCACCAACGGTATTCACCAGGGCACCACCCGAATTACCGGGATTCACCGCTGCGTCTGTCTGTATGAAAGATTCAATGGCAAACTGATCACTCAAAATGTTTATATTTCTGGCTTTTGCACTAACAATACCTGCGGTAACCGTTGATGTGAGATTATAGGGATTACCTACTGCAAGAACCCATTCGCCGAGTCTCAGCAAATCTGAGTTACCATATTCAAGGTAGGGAAGTTCCTCAGCTTCAACCTTTAGAAGAGCAAGATCCGTATTCGGGTCTGTTCCGATCACCTCGGCAGTAAAAGACCGTTTGTTATTCAAAACTACTTCAATCTCATCCATCCGGTCGATCACATGATTATTGGTTATTATGTACCCATCATCAGATATGATCACACCCGAACCAAAACCTCTTACTGGCTGTTGTTCTCTCATTCCCCTTTCGCCAAAAAAATATTCATAGAAAGGATTGCTTGAATAGCTATCTCTCATTGCCTGGGTTTTCACATGGACCACGGCATTGACTGCTTTTTCCGCGGCATAGGTAAAATCAACAGCAGCCTGTTGATCTGCAGACGGAAGATTTGCATATCTAACATTTTGTTCTGAAGGGACAGTAACAATTGTCTGCTCAGGCTGAATCCACTGTGCATATGCAAAAACAGCAACAAGTGCTGCAACAATCGCTGCTAAAAATGTTCCGATTAATGTTTTATGTTTCATTTGTATTATGTTTTAAATTATTATTTTCTTTGTGCTGTGAATAGTTAATCAAATACTATGCCTCAAATTCATGAAAACAGTTAGAAATCATCAATGAAACGCCTGTGATATCAATATGTTGCAACTATTTTTTGCATTTAACCTTTTTTAACAATAAAACATCATGCTGTTAAAATTCAGTAAATACCAGGGAGCAGGCAATGATTTCATTATCATTGACAGTAGAAATTTGAATAAAAACCTCTTTAACCAATTGTTGGTTAGCAAATTATGTGACAGGAATTTCGGCATTGGAGCCGACGGTCTTATTCTTCTGCTTGAAAGCCGGAAATATGATTTTCGCATGAAATACTTCAATTCCGACGGCAGGGAAGGTACCATGTGTGGTAACGGGGGACGATGCATAGCGGCCTTTGCAAATAAACTGAACATTATTGATAAAAATGGATTATTTGAGGGAATAGATGGATTACATGAGGCAAAGATCCTTGAGAATAACATAGTCAGTCTGAAAATGTCTGATGTAAATGCAGTGAGTAAAATGGAAGATGGCCTTCTGATCGAAACAGGATCACGTCATTTTGTAATGCAGGTCGAAGATGTGAATAAAATTAAGGTGTTTACAGAAGGCAGGCAAATACGCTATCAGGACAGATTCGGCGAAGAAGGAACGAATGTTAATTTTATAGAAGAGGAAAATAATGGTTTAAAGATCAGGACCTATGAAAGAGGTGTGGAAAACGAGACACTTGCCTGTGGCACAGGGGCGGTAGCAGCTGCCATCTTTTCACATATCACAAAGGGGTATGACAAATTTTCATACAATGTGCACGCCCGGGGAGGAAATTTACAGGTTGATTTCACACCCCGCTCAAAATATGTGTTTGAGAATATCTGGTTGACCGGTCCGGCGACTTTTGTGTTTGAAGGAATCATTGAAATTAATCCAAACTAACATTTTATCTTCCATAGAAAAAAATGTAATTTACGATCTAAAAAAAATATTACCATGAAAACCAAATGCCTCACAATTTTTACCATTCTACTGATGGCCATGAATTCATTTGCCCAGGAAAATCCCGGATCAAATGAAATTACCCGGGAAGTAAAATCAAATTTCAGTGACCTTGATCACCGTCTTAATGTACTTGAAAAAAAAATAGATGATCTGTTGTGGTATGAGAAGGTCGGCGATCTTGCTGAAATTGATAAAGTATACATTTACGGCCCCCCGCTCATGCCCTCACAGGAACCCAATCCAACTGCTCAGGGAGCCGGGAACCCTGTAAAGTTCTGGGCATATACATTTGTACCCAGGTCCGTGGATCCTTCCAAAAAATATCCGCTTATTGTATTTCCCCATGGCGGAGTTCATTCCGATTTCAATACCTATTATACACATATCATCCGGGAGCTAATGGCTCAGGAATATATTGTTATTGCCGCAGAATACCGGGGAAGTACGGGTTATGGGAAATCGATGTATGAGAAAATCGATTATGGCGGACGCGAGGTGGAAGATGTGAAAGCAAGCCGGGATTTTATGATTGAGAACTGCTCTTTTGTAGATAAAAAAAGGGTCGGCATCATCGGATGGAGCCATGGCGGCCTTATTGCGCTGATGAACATATTCGATTACCCCGATAATTATAAGGTAGCCTATGCCGGTGTGCCTGTCAGCGATATCATCGCCCGTATGGGCTACAAAACTCAAAGCTACCGGGACCTTTATTCTGTCGATTATCATATAGGAAAAACCGCTTATGAGGATGTGGAAGAGTACCGCAAAAGATCTCCTGCATGGAATGCACATAAGCTCGAAACCCCCTTGCTCATTCACACCAATACCAATGATGCTGATGTGAATGTACTCGAAGTTGAACATCTTATCAAATCACTCAAGGCGGAAAATAAGGATTTTGAATATAAGATTTATGAGGATATCCCCGGTGGGCATTCTTTTAACAGGATGGATACCAGAATTGCAAGAGAAATTCGTCTTGAAATATACGATTTTTTGTATCCCTATCTTAAGCCACCGGTTAGATTTAAAAACCTGAAAGACCTGGAAAAAGCTGCCTATAAGTTTTAATACATTTTTTTTTGAAGGAATACTGACAGGTCTTATTAAAAATAATAATTATGGACTTAAATTTAAAAGATAAAAAATTCCTTATATGCGGAGCAACATCGGGATTCGGGCGGGGAGTTGCAGGAAATTTACTGACCGAAGGTGCAAAAATATTGGCTGTAGCAAGAGATCAGGATAAATTAGATGAATTATCATCAATGCATAAAGGCGCTGTCACCACTTTTAGCGGTGATCTGACCCGGGAAAAAACCCTGGACAAGTTATTCAGGGATCATGACCTGACAGATCTTAGCGGGGCCCTTATTAATGCAGGAGGTCCGCCGGCTATGAAATTCATGGAAACTGATATCGGAGACTGGGATAAAGCATACGAGACACTAATAAGATGGAAAGTGCTTATTACCAAGAAATTGGCGCCCATTTTTCAGAAGAATAATTATGGAAGATTACTATTTATCGAAAGTGCATCCGTCAAACAGCCAATAGATAACCTTGTGCTTAGCAACTCTTTGAGAATGGCGATTACTGGGATGGTGAAATCACTGGCTCTCGACCTGGCACCAACCGGTATTACGCTGAATGTTCTGGCCCCGGGTTACCATGAAACCAATGCTGTTAAGAGGTTAATAAACAAAAAGGCTGAAAATGAAAACATTTCCTACGAAGAAGCAAAATCCGCAATAACAACCGGTATTCCTCTTGGAACAATGGGATCTCCAAATGATTTCGGCAGTCTGGCGACATGGTTGTTATCAGAAAAATCGGCCTATATTACCGGGCAGACCATAAGCATAGACGGTGGGATTATAAAACATGTGTTTGGGTAATATTATCCTGGTGGATGAAAATTATGGAGGCTGGCTTAATCTGAAAGCTTTCCTCTTTTCTGAGGCTGTCTAAGAAATAATAATCTTTTTGAAAGAACTTTTAATAAAGAGTTATACGTAAGACAGCCTCCTCTATTTTAGTTTCTGAAGAAAGAATTTTTATATACAGGAATTATATCAATGCCCGCATTAGTGACTATTTTTTCAGCAGTTAAATAGTCTTTTGCAAATCCAAGAAAAAATCCTCCTCCACCAGAGCCACACAATTTAAGATAAAAGTCTCCACTTTGAAGTCCTTGTTCCCAGAGGCCCAGAAATTTTTCCGGGATCATTTCATCAAAAAAATTGAGATGATATTCGGAAAGCTTTTCCAAACCACTAAAAAAGCTCTTATTATTTCCGCTTATGATATCATCTATACAGCTATTTGTGAGCGGAATATAAGTATCGTAAACAGAGGTCCTGAATTTTTCATCTTGCACCCAGTCCATAAATAGATTTACAAACCTATCTGTAGGAGCCGGGTATCCTGAATCTATGAGAAACACAGATCCACCAGCATCAACATTGGGATTCGGGACATCGGCAGTAAAAACATCATCCTTTCCTTTGAAAAGCAGGGGTTTGCCGATATAACAACTAAGTGGATCCATTCCCGAAGAGGTCCCGTGAAAAAAAGATTCTATCAGTGAAAATATATGTTTCAGATCACGGATCGATTGACTGTTCATGGCCAAAAGCGGTTCCGCACAATATCGCTTGTAAAAAGCAGCTACGAGTGCCCCTGAAGAACCGACCCCATATCCCTGGGGAATATTCGATTCAAAATACAGTCCACTGTTCAGATCATTTTTGAATTTATCCAGATCAGACGAACATGCCTTTTTTACAGATTCTTCTTTGCAAAGGAATTCGTGAAATTTGCAAAGATCACGGTTTGATTTCTCAGCCCTTTCAGTGTTTGTATACTTATTTGCCCCAATAAAACTCCACTTTCCGGAAAAATAGCTATAAGGAATAGTTAATGCTCTTGAATTAAAAATGACAGAGTATTCTCCAAATAATAGAATTTTAGCATTAAAAATACGTTCAGTTTTTTCTTTAATCATGACAAAAGAGATGTTTTTTGAGGACCCTTTCCTATCCGGTCCCAGATAACATGATTTTCTTCTGTAAACAGCAGAAGATCACGTTCAATAAAACGACGTATTATTTCGAAATCATTCTCATGATAAATCAAATGAACATTGGGACCTGCATCAAGCGTGAAGCTTACAAATAATCCGGTTTCTTCTCTCAGCTTCCTGATACTCCGGATGATCTCAATACTATCCTGGTTAATCAGGATAAAGCCAGGATCTGAAGTCATCATTAAGCCATGAAGGGTCAGGGCTTCAAGCTCTGTTATACGTATAAAAGTTTCTTTGGATGAATACCTGAGAGCATCGACCATAACTGCAAGGTTATCCCGGGCAGTCTGATACCTGACAGAAGAATAGGGGTTATTTTTCATGAGTTCATGCCCCAGACTGCTGCTCACCCTTTTCTTTTCACTGCTTGTAATAAGAATCGCATCACAGAGTTGGCTGAAATAAGAATCTGCAGGAAGATTCATAGGAATAGCATATTGATCCGTACTTCCTGGTATATTTTCAGAAGTTCCCCACAATGAAAATGCAGGAAAGACTGATCTTGCTGCACTTCCCGAGCCCAGGCGAGCGATAAAAGAAGCTTTAGTAAAAAAAGTATCAGGATCTTCAATCTCTCCTGTTATTTGCGAATCGATTTCAAGAAGGCATAATGAAAGTGCACTCATGGCACTGGCACTGCTGGCAATCCCACTTGAATGAGGGAAGGTATTAAAGCTTGAAATATTGATATTAAGGTAATTAAGAAAGGGAAGATGAGTAATTATGGAATTAAAAAATAAATTTAGCTTGGGTTCAAAAAGTGCTGAGGAAAATCCTTCGAAAAAAAAATTCCACGAAAAGCCTTTTTCTTTTTTTATTTCATAAGTAATCCCAGTGACTGTTTTCGATTCACTGAGGCTAAAACTCAGGCTCGGATTTTCTGGTTCCTGATTTTTGCGTTTACCCCAGTATTTGACAAGTGCAATATTAGATGGGCTGCTCCATTCCACACTACCCTTTTTGCCGGGTTTAAGAAATTGAAGATATTCTTTTTCGGTTCTAAACATCTGCTCCTGGTATTTTAGATTCGACAATATCCTCATATCCAAACCAGATCTTTATATCTTTTCTCCGGAAATAATTTAAAATATATTCCCTGGGATGATCTGAAACGAAAAGAGCAAAATCACCTCCCCAGGCTCCGAGGGATTTAACATATCCTTTAAAATCAGGAAAACGGGTTTCCGCTATTGGCTTAAGCTTCAATATCCGGGAAATGATCTTATCATGATTTCTAAGCAACTGGATAAAACCGGAAATATCGGATGACTGAATAATTTCCATGCTAATATCCGTGATCTCCCGGGTAGTTTTCTCATTATGACATGAGATCTCAAGAAACTCATTAACAGCAGTTATTGAATTTCTCTTTTTTCCAAGGAAACCAAAAAATATATTGCCCTTGAAGAGAGGATCAAAATCAATTTCATGAAATGAAGGAACTCCATCCTGAAGTTTATACAAAACCGGGTGGTCTGAAAGAGCTGCGGCAATGTCATACCCGGACCCCTTTGAAAGTTTAAAATGCAGGTCAAAAGGGTTTACATCAGCCCATTTTGCGATCGTTACAAGCAGGGAAGAACTGCTCCCAAAACCCCAGTTCAGGTTGAAATCAATATTACTGCTGATCTCATAGTGAAATCCCGCATCGGGGAAACCTGGATTTAACTCACGAACAGCCAGAAATATTTCCCTGAGATTCTGAGCAGTGGGAAAGTCATTGGTGTTAGCGATTGCAAGTTCAGGAAGACTGAAATATACATCAAACCAGTAATTACCCTGAACGTATGTTTTCCATGCGAGTGCCGGCCTTCCGACAGATCTCCGGATTAAAAGTTCCTGTCCTCTTCTCAATGGCAGGGCGATTGCTTCAGCCCCTACCAGCACAAGATATTCTCCGGTGAGCATCAATTTCCCATTCGCATAAAATTTCCTGTTCAGTGAATTATCGGTCATTTTGAGGATCTGATTTTATTTAGAAAGAGCTCTACATTACTATGACTTATGGTTTTGTTTTGAAACTCCTCCCGTACCAGGACTTTTTCTTTTTCATCGGCATTCAGGAAAGTCAGGATATTTTCAAGATGCATTTTCATGTGTCCTCTCTGGATCCCAACGGTAACGAGAGAGCGAAGAGCTGAGAAATTATTGGCAAGTCCGGCAGAACCGGCGATCATCATTAATTCTTTTGCTCCCGGCTCGCCCAGAAGATCAAAAGACCACCTGGCCAGGGGATGCAGCCGGGTAAGTCCACCAACCGTACCCAATGCGACCGGAACTTCCAGTCTGTGAAGAAACTCTCCTTCACTCACATCGGCAGATGAAAGTGACTGGTAATATCCACTTCGGGAAGCATAAGCGTGTCCACCTGCTTCCACCGCCCGGTAATCATTTCCTGTTGCAATAAGAACAGCATCAATACCATTGAATATGCCCTTATTATGCGTTACTGCACGATAAATATCATTTTCCGCAATATGGACAGCCTGTACAAAGCGACGGGCAAATTCACTTCCTGAAAAAGAAGGATGCACATCATCCAGATCCTTTACCTCTGCCCTTAATTCCACTGTAACAAGACATTCCGGAGTATAATTCGAGAGAATTGCCATGAGAACTTCCACAGGAGATGAACCCCCATTCTCCCCTGGATCAAAATACTGTTCAACCAGCTCCGCAGCCTCCTCAAGCACCGAATTTATGAAATTTGCCCCCATTGAATCAGCTGTGTTGAATGTAAATCTCAGTTGATAAACTTTGTCAAGATTACCAGTTTTATCAATGAGCTGAATGTCGGTTATGCCTCCACCACGATCTTCCATTTTTTGAGTAAGATGACGGAGATTCTGTAATATAAAATTCTTCAGAGAATCAAAATTATATATAAGTTTTTCAGGATTATCCTTCCAGATAAAATGAATCTGACCGGTTTTTTTCATTTCTTTAACCTCCGCAACAAAGCCACCTCTGGAATGCCAGAATCGTGATGCGGAAGAAGCTGCTGCTACTACGGAACTTTCTTCAATTACCATCGGAAGGATGAAGGATTTTCCATTAATAAGAAAATTAGGAGCAACTCCAAAAGGAAGAGGGAAATTTGCAAGTGTATTTTCAGAAAAACTATTTAATTTCTCCTGTATCTCCTTATCCGGATGATCAAAATTGCTGATCTCTGAAATAAACTTTTCGGGATCAGAAACATATCCGGATATAAGAGAAATTTTCTCTTTCCGTGAAATTTTCGAAAAACCTTTTAAAATGGCAGGATTATTCATTGATTTTCAAATAATTATATGCTAACTGAAGACCTTTCACCTGGTATTCAGTAAATTCTTTTAATTCCTCATAACTGTCTCTGGCATATTTCAGAAAACCTGAAGCCATACCGTAAATAGCAGGCATAGATGATTTGGAAATAAGGTAATAACCATCAAGAAAGGATTTGACACCTCCTGAAATGATCAATTGCCTGGTATTTACATTTCCTTCCTCATATATTCTGTTAACCATTGCCAGCATTTGATATGCATCATGTCCTACCTTCGATAGAGGTTCAAAGAGTTCTTCCTTGGTTTTCGGAGATCTCATCAATTCGAGTTTGGCAAAATTAGTGCCTCCAAAGGCAGCAAACTCGATTGCAAATAAGGGTAATTCTAATAATTCCTTGAGACTGCCATAGCCCATTCCCTGCCCTACTTCTTTTACAATTAACGGGAAATCAGCAAAATCGAGAAGTTCTTTTATTGTTTCGAGCGGAGAATATTTCAGCCTGTCACCTTCAGGCTGAAACCATTCCTGTAGGGGATTTACATGAATAACCAGCCCGTCGGCTCTCAACCGGTCAATAAGTCCTTTTATCTTTGAAAATTCCTTTGATGCAGATAATTCTTCAATTTGAGCAATGCCAAGATTCGCATAAAGCGGATATTCATCCCCAATAATGTCCCTGACATTGAAATCTTCAAAATAAGTATCATCATCGAGAATGATCCTGCATGAACCTAATCCCATCCCCATTCCGAATTCATTGCAGGCACGAGCCAGATTTGCATTGATCTTACCGGCAAGCTTTGTTCCACCTGTCATGCTTGACACCCAAACCGGGGCCTTCAATGCCTGGGCACCAAAGGGAAAGCTTCCCAGATCACCGGAGGGATGGGGCTTTAACATGGGTTCATAATAAAATCTTCTGTCAATAAGATCTTTAAGTATACCCGATTCAAAAGCAAGGTCAATATGATCCTTTTTCCTGTTTTCCATAAGGTGATAAATGATTAAAGTCCAAGATTCCTTGAAATTACCCAGCGTAATATTTCAGAAGTTCCTTCTCCTATCTGTAAAAGTTTTTGATCCCTGAAATATCTTTCAACCGGACTATCTTTAAAAAGACCGGCTCCACCATAGATCTGAATAGCATCATCAGCCACATCTCTTGCTATTTCTGAGCAGTATAATTTCGCCATAGCTGCCTCCCGGCTAAAGTCCTCTCCTGAATCCTTGAGCCAACAGGCCTTATAAAGAAGGTTCCGGGCAAGCTCAATTTTCATGTCCATATCTGCCACTTTAAAAGCAATGGCCTGGTTTTTTCCGATAGCCTTACCAAATTGCACCCTTTTCTTTGCATATGCCGCTGAATACTCGAACGCTCCCTGAGCTAAACCCAAACCCATAGCAGCTATTGAAAGCCTTCCCCCATCAAGGGTCTCAAACATAATATTTGGACCTTTACCCAATTCCCCAAGCAGGTTTTCTTCTGGTACTCTAACATCATTAAATTTAAGTCTTGCTGTATCGGCGGATCTCCACATTAATTTACCCAGCATCCTCTCCGATTCGAAGCCCTTTGTTCCTCTCTCCACAATAATAGCCGATAATTCCTTTTTTCCATTTTTTTGAGCTGTAATGGCCTGTACTGTTATTCCTGCATTTACAGGAACTGATCCACTTGTGATATATCGTTTTGTCCCATTTATGCGCCACTCTCCATTTTCAAGTACTGCGGTGGTTTCTGTTCCTCTTGCGTCTGATCCTGCATTCGTCTCAGTGAGACCGAAAGCCCAGATCTTATCCCCTGTGGTTAACTGAGGTAAATATTTCTCCTTCTGTTTTTCTGTACCGAAACGATATATGGGGTATATTCCCAGGGAATTATGGGCAGCGAGTGTCGCGGCCTGGGAAGCATCCACCCGGGCAATCTCCTCTACGGCAATTATGTAGGATAGGGTATCAAGACCTCTTCCTCCATATTTTTCAATCAGGTTTATTCCAAACAAACCTAATTCACCCATTCTTTTTGTAAGTTCAACAGAAAACTCTTCCTTTTCATCCAGTTCCTGAGCAATAGGTTTTATTTCAGACTCTGCAAACTCCCGAACCTCTTTTCTGAGTTTTTCATGGTCCTCGCTGATATAAATTGATCTGTACATTAGCTATATTTTAACTTAATTTTCATCTTTACATTTATCAATAACAAGAATCTCCTGGTCGAAACTTACCTGTTCCCCTTCAATAATAGATATTTCCTTTACGCAGCCCTTGTAAGGAGATATGATTTTATTTTCGATTTTCATAGCATCAAGGGTAAACAATAATTCTCCCTTATCTACTACCTGATTTATAATCGCATTCAATTTCACAACACGCCCGTGAAGAGGCGACCGGATTATCCTGGGACCCGATGAATCTGATGAAAAAGCATCTTTCATAAAAGGGATTTCAGGCAAATAATCGACTGACTTTAATCTGTACTCAAAACCATCGATGAAAACTATATCTTCAATATCCTCTCCCTCGATAACAGAGGCACTGCTCCATTTACCATCCAGTAAAAAAATAATTTTCTCCTTATTCCTACTCTTCAGATGAACCTCATGTTTCTCCTGATCCTGAGAAAAAAACAAAACATTATTTTCCCTCCCTGTTATCATTAAATCTATCTGACGCCCCTCAAATACAAATGATTTTCTTATCAATTGCCGCCAATAGCCAATCCTTTTCCAGATATCATTGCTTTTATTATCCTGATTAAGCAAGACTTTCAGCAACCATGCCGAATAGATCCTCAAAGGCTCTGTTTTATAACGTTGTTGTGACAAATCCTTCAAAATTCTTTCTCTGGCAGATTCCAGCCAGGTAGTTGAAATTTTGTTCTGAAGGAAATCCTCATTACTGAGTAAAGACAATATGAATTCGCGGTTTGTTGACAGCCCGGAGATCATATAATTTTTAAGCGCTTTATATAAAGTCTGGATTGCTTCTTCCCGACTGGCTTCGGTAACTATGACTTTTGAAATCAGAGGGTCGAAATCCGGCAAGACTTCAACCGGACTATCCACACCCGAATCGATTCTTAAACCGGGCAAGGAAGGTTCTGAATACCGGAGCAAAGTTCCGGGAGAAGGAAGGAAATTTTTGGCGGGATCTTCCGCATATAAACGTACCTGAATAGAATGACCAGAGGGTTTTATATCATTCTGAACCAAAGTGAGCTTATTTCCGGCTGCAATATGTATCTGTTGCTCAACAATATCTACACCGTATGTTTGTTCCGTAACTGGATGCTCGACCTGTATCCTGGTGTTCATCTCCAGAAAATAAAAATTCTGATCTTCGTCGACCAAAAATTCAATAGTTCCGGCGTTAGTATATGATATCTCTTTCACTAGTTTCCGTGAAACTTCATAGAGATGCTTTCTTGTATCCTCAGAAATAAAAAGAGAAGGAGTTTCTTCGATCACTTTCTGGTATCTTCGCTGCACACTGCATTCCCGTTCTCCAATAATGACGGAATTTCCATAATGATCAGCCAGTACCTGTGTTTCTATATGACGTCCATTTTCAAAATATTCTTCCGTGTAAAGACTATCTTCACCAAAATAATTTTGAGATTCCCTCCTTGTAATTTCAAGTGCTTCCCTAAATTCATTACTATCTCTGACAATTCTCATGGCCTTCCCTCCTCCTCCTGCCGCTGCTTTGACGATTACCGGGAAGACCAGGGAAGATTTGTTTTCAAGTATATCCTCTATTTTACCTTCAAATCCGTTTATCAATGGGACACCTGCCTTGCGGGCTACTGAACGCGCCTGAAGTTTATTTCCCATAAGACTGATCACATCCGGTGTGGGCCCTATATAATTTATACCGGCTTCGGCAGTTTTTCGCGAAAAATTAGCATTTTCACTCAAAAACCCATAGCCCGGATGTATGGCTTCAGCCCCGGAATCTCTGGCAATTTCTATAATGCTATCCATATTCAGATAGGTATCTTTGAGGGTGTCGCCACTCAACAGAAATGATTCATCAGCAAGCCGCTTATGCAAAGAAGCACGGTCCTTTTCACTGTAAATTGCAACACTGGTAATCCCCAGGCTTTTTAAAGTCCTGATGATCCGTACGGCAATTTCACCGCGATTAGCAATAAGTATTTTACTAAATATCTGCATCTGTCCAGTTGGGGTTTCGCCTCTCAAAAAATGATTTTATACCTTCCTGTCCATCCTCCGAAGCTCTTGCCCCGGCAATAATTTCCGAACTGTGGTTTATTAACTCTCCAATCTCAGAACTGTTGTTTATTTTCAATAACAAGCCTTTCGTTTTGTACATGGCTCCCGGAGAAGATTTCATAAAAAAGCTAATAATTTCCTGCAAAGCGGTATTAGCGTCCTGTTTTTCGGCACATTTGTTAACAAGGTTATATCTTTCAGCTTCCTCTCCGCTAAAAGGACGCCCCGAAAGCAACAGCTCCATTGCCCTTGCCCGTCCGATACGGTCTGTTACATAGGGAGCTATTGTTGCGGGGACAAGACCGAGATGGACTTCACTAAAGCGGAAAGCAGAATCTTTCATTGTAAGTGCATAGTCTGATGCAGCCACTATTCCATTTGCACCTCCGGCAATTACTCCTGAGGAAAAAGTGATGACTGGTTTGGGGCAGGTATAGATCTCGTAAAACATTTTTGCAAGTCTCCTGGAATCTTCCAGATTCTCTTGAACTGGCATTTTTGCCTGTTGCATCATATAATTCAGATCCGCACCACTTGAAAAAGATTCTCCATTAGCACTGATAATAATTATTCTGGCACTTTCTTCCCTGGCCAGAAAAGATAGACCCTCCCTGATCTCTGAGATCATCAGTGCATTCATGGCATTATGCTTTTCAGGGCGGTTAAGCACCAGTTTACCAAGCTTTTTATTAATCTCTATTTCTATGGTACTGAATTTCTTCATCTTACATTCGGTATACACCGGTTTTAGGCTCATCGAATTTCTTGTTCATACACACCGAAAGGCTGATTGCCAGGACCTCCCTTGTACTGACAGGATCAATTATTCCATCATCCCATAACCTTGAGGAACTATAATATGCAGAACTCTCTTTTTCATATTTATCAAGAATATCCTCACGCATCTTTAATAATATATCATCGTCAGATCCATTTTCAATTTGCGACGATTTAATACTTAAAAGTACATTTGCTGCCTGTTCTCCCCCCATCACTGCAATCCGTGAGTCCGGCCACATAAATAAAAAATTGGGGTCGTAAGCTCTTCCCGCCATTGCATAATTACCCGCACCATATGACCCGCCGGTTATCAGGGTAATTTTGGGTACAGTAGCTGTTGCCACAGCATGAATAAGTTTGGCCCCGTCTCTTGCAATGCCTTTATGTTCGAAATTTTTTCCCACAATAAAACCCGTAATATTCTGAAGAAAAAGCAATGGGATTTTTCTGAAATTACATAACTCAATAAAATGCGTTGCTTTCAATGAACTCTCTGAAAAAAGAATGCCATTATTGGCAATAATACCTACAGGAATTCCCATTATGTGGGCAAAACCTGTCACTATTGATGTTCCGTACCGCTCCTTGAATTCATGAAACCGACTGCCATCAGCAATCCTTGCAATAATTTCCCTGGCATCCACTGTATTCTTTTTAGCGGAAGTTATCAAACCATAGAGATCTTCAATATCATATGCCGGATCTTCAGCATCCTTCAAATTTAATTTCTGTTTATCCGGTAAGGAAAGGCTTTCAAAGATATTACGGCATATCTGAATGGCATGAATATCATTATCAGCAAAATGATCGGCTACACCTGAGATAGTAGTATGAACATCAGCACCACCAAGTTCTTCGGCTGTTACTTCTTCGCCGGTAGCCGCTTTTACAAGCGGGGGACCACCAATGAAAATCGTACCCTGATTTCTGACGATGATCGTTTCATCACTCATAGCGGGAACGTAGGCTCCTCCTGCCGTACAACTGCCCATTACAATGGCTATCTGTGGAATGCCCTGTGCGGAGAGTCGTGATTGATTATAGAATATTCGTCCAAAATCAAACCTGTCGGGAAAAACTTCATCTTGTTTCGGCAAAAAAACACCACCGGAATCAACCATATATACACAGGGTAAACGGTTTTGAAATGCTATTTCCTGGGCCCGGATGTGTTTTTTTATAGTTTCTTTAATATAGGTGCCGCCTTTTACCGTAGCATCATTGGCTATAATGACAGACTCCCTGCCATTTATCCTGCCCAATCCTGTAATAATTCCGGCAGAGGGGAACTGATTTTCATACTGATCATAAGCGGCAAAAGCTGATAGTTCAAGAAAAGGAGTGCCGTGGTCGATTAAAAGATCTATCCTTTCACGCGCCAAAAGTTTACCTCTGCTCTTATGTTTTTCCCGGGATTTTGTTCCTCCTCCTTGCATAACAGACTGCAGTCTAACACGGTAATCTCTGATTACCTCAAGGTATTCTTTCTTGTTTTGAGTGAAAAAATCACTTCCTGGTTTTATTTCAGATGCTAACTTGAACAAGGTGCAGGTTGTTTAGTAAATTTATAGATCATAACAATGCTTATTTAATAATGTTTAAATTTTTCACTAAACAATTAAACAAAATTTTTTATTTTCAGGGTAACAATTTACATTTTTTCCCGTTAAATAATGAGTATTTAAATAATTTCCGTAATTTCGTCCTGAAGGCAAAAAATAACACTTATGTCAACACACAGCGACAATTCCCCTGAAGAATCCAAGAAGAAAATTGAAAATAAGAGAAGGCAAAAAAAATATAATCTTCCGGTAATTGGCCATTTTGCGGATAAAAGCATTGAGTTTAACAGTATTCTTCAGGCCGAAGCTGTTACGGGAATTCATTATACCCTTATATTTGAAGCATGTATCGGAAAAATTTATAAAGCAAAAAATGTATTATGGGAATTTAAGAAGGGAAATCATTATATAAAGTACAAAGCCTATTACATCAATGTTCAGGAAAGTTATACCCGAAGTGGAGGGTTCAACGGATAGTTTGTATTCAAAAAACAGACTCAACCCGGTAAATAATCCTCATTATTTATTCAAGAATCACCTTTTCATAAGCCTCCAATATCTGTTCCGGCTTCCTTCGCTTTCTTAAATATTCCTCAAACTCATCAGTATCCTGATCATAGATTGAAATACAAATATCAAGCACCTCGTTAAACTTCTTTCTTGCCTCTGCTTCTTCAATACGTCCCTTTCGCAGTTCTTTTTTAAAGTATCTGTCCAATTTCCGTACTGAATAATAGATAACGGGTTTTTTCACAATTACTTTATCGACCGGAGACATTGGAGTACCCTTTTCTATGTGGGTGTATATCTTTTTCAGAAGAAAAGTTTTATTCGCAATTTCATCTCCCAGAAAATGACTTCCCGCAAAACTATAATCGATTTGCATTTGATTAGCCTGATACAATTCATCCTGAAAAACAAATTTTTCCTGCCCGTTTAAGGCTAATGCACTAACAATCATAGTAGCAACTACAAAAATCTTTTTCATAATCCAATTTTTTAGGTATAAGGGTTAGATGACAAAAATAAGAAAATAATTAATCAAATGAACATATGTAATAATGTTAATTGTTTTTTGGAGGGACGGTGATCGGTGGTCGGTATGACGTCAATTGGTGTTGGCAACCCCGACAGGGGTTGAACTGGAATAGCCATGGGTGACACCTGTCCGCCTCTGGAGGAACCCGTGGAATGGATGACACTGGTCCACCTCTGCAGGAACCCGCAGTACAATGTATGATGGACCTCCCACTACCACGCTTTGCCTTACGAAACGTTAGCGTAGCAAGGGAGCATTTGAACTACATTCAGAATAAAAAAAGCATCATTCAGCAGCGAAGGTGATTCCTTTCCATTCATCGGTACGGAAAGGAGATGCCGGCAGCCCTTCTTTATTATATAAATTGGCATCTTCCGGGTTATTTGCCCATCCATATCTTACAGCAACCGGATTTTCAACCTTTTCGGAAAATACAATTACCTTTCCATTTTCAATTTTTGCCTTTGCCCAGTGAAACTTCCCGTCCTCACCAGCGACGGTAAATCCCATCAGATAACCGTATTTATCTTTGGCAATTAGTCCGCTTCCTTTATGAGTGAAGCTAATAATTGCCTTTCCACCAGTAAATTCTACCGATTCATAAACAGGACCCTGATAAACCAGGTCTCTGTCATAAGCTATCTTCAGGGCATTAAGGGCCAGCCTGTAACCAACGTCCTGTTTATTGCGGGGATGAATATCATCGGACTCACCAATATCAATTGCTACTGCCATACCGACATTCTCAAGTTTATCAAGTGTCATTAGCTGAGCTTCCCTTAATTCTGCCCATGCACTTTCCTCCGGTGTATCCCCGGCTTCCATAAAATTTGCGAGCTGAACCATTATGAAAGGCATGTTTGGTTGCTCCCATTTATCTCTCCAGCATTCTATCAGCAAGGGCATCAGTTTACGATACTGATAGGCCCGGCCGGCATTTGACTCACCCTGGTACCATATGGCCCCCTTAACTGAAAGAGCAAGTAAGGGATGGATCATACCATTATATAATGATGAAGGGACATCATTTGGGCTACCGGAATTGCCGGGTTTTAAAACAAAGTTCTCAGCGGTTAATCTGTATTTCCATTCACCTGCAAGACTTTGGGTATAATCTTCTGATTTAACCGACATCACATCAGGACCGCCCCGGAAACCTCCACTTCCGGAATAATCTTCTACCCTTACAGCAATTACATTTTTTCCGGGTTTCAGGATTTCAGGAGAAACTTTATAAATCCTGGGCTTGTTATGACTTTTTTTCATACCGCCTACTTTAATACCGTTTACCCATGTTTCATCCGTATCATCAATTTTACCAAGATGGAGGGTGATCCCCTTCTCTGCAATATCCGCCGGTAAATCAAATTCTTTTCTGTACCATACTGTTCCATCAATATCAGGCAGACCGTTCTTTTCCCATAAACCCGGTACATCAGCAAGCTTCCAAAGGTCATAATCCACATTAACAGCAGACCAGTCTTCCTCAACGGGATTCTCAAAATCAAGTCCGAAATCTTTCATCAACTGACTCAACACTTCCTCTTGCCTGAGCTTAATGGTTTCCTCATCCAGTATTTCCACACTTTCGAGTTTTTCTTTAAAAACATCAATAGTAGTAATGTAATCACTGCTGGTCCAGGCCTCAATATTTGTCCCACCCCAGCTGGTGCTGATAAGTCCGACCGGAACTCCTGTTTCCCTGTGGATATGGCGACCAAAAAAATATCCGACAGCGGAAAAGGCGGGTACACTCTCAGGATCACAGACTTTCCATCGGGTTTCAGGTACGTCATCGGCAGGTGCATAACTAAAATTATTATCGATATGTAAAAGTCTTATTTCCGGATAACCGGCATTACGGATCTCTTCTTCTGCATTATCAGATCTTTTCACATTCCAGGCCATGTTCGACTGACCCGAACATATCCAGACATCTCCAATAAGAATATTTTCCAGCCTGATCTCATTTTTTCCAGAGATTTGAATCTCATAAGGTCCGCCCGCTTCCAGAGCAGGGAAAATAATTGTCCAGTTACCGTTTTCATCGGCCCTGGTTTTCCTGACCTGGCCATTAAACTTAATCTTTACTTTCTCATTTTCATCTGCCCAACCCCATAATTTTATTTCTTTTCCACGCTGAAGTACCATATCCGAACTCAGAATCTCCGGTAGCCGGATATCAGCATAAGCGGTACTGAATAAAAATGTAAAAAGAACAAGAAATGCAAAGAGGCTGGTTGATGTTTTCATTTTTCCAGGGTTTAATAGTGAATAGAGCAAATATATATTTTCTTAATGGAGAATCGCTGCATTTCACGAAAAAAAATAGTTTATAGTTTGAAAGGATAATATTTTTAGATAGAAAGAACAGGCCCTAAGGGTTTTCGAAACCCTTAGGGTCTGTTCTTTCAGAGTAAAAAAATGCAATTCTTAGGCATTATAAGTACTCGAAGCGGTTTCGCCCCCTCTCCCGGTCCAGTTTGTATGAAAAAACTCTCCCCTGGGTTTATCGATTCTTTCATAAGTATGAGCACCAAAATAATCGCGCTGGGCTTGAAGCATATTTGCCGGCAATCGCTCCGTTCTGTAACCATCAAAATAAGCAAGTGCACTGCTGAATGCCGGCACAGGAATGCCATTGAGAGTAGCAGTAGCAACAACTTTTCTCCAGCCTTCCTGAGCCTGATGCAGCTTTTCAGTAAAAAAGGGATCCAGCATCATGTTCTGGAGGTCCGGATTTTTATTATAAGCTTCTGTTATTTTACCCAGAAAAGCAGACCGTATAATACATCCGCCTCTCCACATCTGAGCAATGCCGCCATAATTCAGATCCCAATTATACTCTTTTGCGGCTTCTTTCATTAATGCATAGCCCTGAGCATAAGAGATTATTTTGGAAGCATAGAGAGCGTCCTTAATACTGGCGATAAACTGATCTTTGTTCCCGGAAAATTCAGGTTCAGGTCCCTTGAGTATTTTTGCTGCTTCTACCCGTTCTTCTTTTTGTGATGATAGTATTCTGGCAAAGACAGATTCGCCGATAAGCGTAAGCGGAACACCGACATCAAGAGCAGAAATAGCTGTCCATTTACCTGTACCCTTCTGACCTGCAGTATCGAGGATTTTTTCAATCAAAGCATCTCCGTCTTCTTTAAAAGCAAGAATATCCCTTGTTATTTCAATTAAATAACTGTCAAGGTCTCCTTTATTCCATTCTGCAAATATATCATGCATATCATCAGCAGACATTCCAAGAAGATTCTTCATAATAAAATAGGCCTCGGAAATGAGCTGCATGTCTCCATATTCAATACCATTGTGGACCATTTTTACAAAATGACCGGCACCGTCTTTGCCTACCCAGTCACAACAGGGAATTCCTTCAACCTTAGCAGCAATATCCTGAAATATTTCCTTAAGCTCGGGCCATGCGTCATCTGATCCTCCGGGCATGATAGAGGGACCTTTCAGTGCACCTTCTTCACCTCCTGATACTCCGGTGCCAATAAACCGGAAACCTTTGCTTTCAACATATTTTGTTCTGCGGATAGTATCGGGAAAATGAGAATTACCCCCATCTATTATAATATCACCCTCTTCGAGATAAGGAATTATTTTCTCAATGAAATCATCTACAGGTTTGCCGGCTTTTACCAGCATCATTACTTTCCTTGGGCTCTTGAGCGATTTAACCAGCTCTTCAATGCTGTGTGCGCCAATAAAATTCTTTCCTTTACCCCTCCCACTGATAAATTTATCAACTTTTTCAACGGTTCTGTTATAAACAGCTACCGTGTACCCTTTACTTTCCATATTCAGCACCAGGTTTTCCCCCATGACTGCTAAACCAATAAGACCAATGTCTGCTAATTTTTCCATGATTTTGATTTTATATTATTAAAAAAGTGTCCGCCAATAAAGTCAAGTGTCTGTTTCAGAACTAAACCGCCAATTGGCGGTGTGCTCAGCGAAGCTAATGCTCGAGATCAAGCCTGCCCGCCTAAGGATGGCCAGTGCAACAGCAGGCGGGCAACGCAGATATCGAACATTATGGACAGACTAAATAAGTTAACAAAAGCAATCGAGTTCCAATACGGAAAAGCCAAGGTTTCCGAGGATCTCATCAATATTTTCAAAAGGATTATTATTAAGTCTTACCGTATAATAAGACGGTTCTCTTCTAACAGGATAATTAGCTCTCAGATCTTCAAAGGAACCCGGGTCGTTTCGTAATGATGCATCATCCTTCATAATCTCATACGTTCTGAGATAGATATCAGAAATTATCTCCTGCTCATCCATACTACCGCAATCAATTACTATATTATCAATTTCTGTTCCCGGTAATTCTTTTGCTTTCCAGTTTTCAAGGCCCAAATCAAAAAAGCCTGAAATTGCACGAACACTCATTTCCGTACCTTTTGCCTTCCCGTCAACAGAATAACCGGCTATATGTGGTGTGGCAATTCCGGCCAATTTCAGAAGTTCCCTGTCGGGCGCCGGTTCGTTATTCCACACATCCAGGACTGCATCTTTTACTTTCCCGTCTGCCAAAGCATTTTTAAGAGCCGGTTCATCCATGATCTCCCCCCGTGAGGTATTTATAATGATCGCATTCTTTTTGAGTGAGAAGAGAAAATCACGATTGGCCAGGTTCAGTGTACAGTGTTGGGTTTTAAGGTTAAGGGGTACATGAAAGCTAATAATATCAGATTCAGTCCTGATATCATCCAGGGAATGAAATCCAGATTTCCCTTCCCTCTCTTCGCGGGGAGGGTCATTATGTAACACCTTCATCCCTAAAGAACTGGCAATGCGTGACACTTTTTGCCCGACATTACCCACCCCAACAATTCCCAAAGTTTTATCCTTGAGGCTGAAACGATGCTTATCAGCCAGGGTTAATAAGGCAGCAGTCAGATATTGCTCTACGGATGAGGAATTGCAACCCGGTGCATTTGTCCATTTAATTCCTTTCCGGTCACAATAATCAGTATCAATATGATCATAACCTATCGTAGCGGAAGCTATAAATGTAACCTTCGAACCCTCCAGAAGCTGACGGTTACATTTTGTCCGGGTTCTTATCAAAAGGGCATCAGCATCTTTTATAATCTCATTATTCATTTCTTTTCCCGGTACATATTCTATCTCTGCAACTTCCTCAAAGGCACCTCTTAAAAAAGGTACCTTATCATCTGCTATGATTTTTATCCTTTTCATTTAAACCTCTCTTTATAGGACCAAAGACCCAATGCAGGGTTGGAAATGTAAAAAATCTCTTCTCCGTCGGCTAAGGTATTATATCCGTCTTTAAGTTTTACCGGATCATACCGCTTCATCATTTCATTTAATGGAGCATATTTGTAATTTACAGATTCAATTTCCTCACGGGTCATGTGACCGGGACAATAGCAGATTTCAAACCTGTTTTCAGATGAGCCATGTATAAGATGTGCGGCCGCGCTCAGATTATTGGCAAGATCCTCATTTTCCAGTGTAAAGTTCAGAATTTCCGGAGTAGTATAATATCCGTATTTTCTTATTAGCCGGTCAATTTCTTTATCTTCCCCAAATTCGCGTAATCCCGGGGCAAGAACAACTAATTCACCGTCATCGGCAATGGCCATTCTTGTCCTGTATATACTTTTATTACCAAGCCAGGTACTTTTGAACTCTCCGGGATCGAGAAAAACCACAACCCTTTTCAACTCTCGGTCGAGTAACTGAAAATTCACCTTAAGTGAAAGGTCAGAGGCCAGATTAAAACATTCCCTGTCATCGCCGGCAAATAGACCCCTCATGGCCATATCTCCACCCTCTTCCTTAGCCATGACGGTCTGAATATAAACAATAGGCAAATGGCTCGTGAAGTTTTCTGATGCATAATCGAGTACTTTTCTTACGGGTGTATCAGCACGGCCCATTATTCTCTCCATGCCATAAGCCGCACCCAGAAAATGACTTTTATTGATCCCTTCGGCACCACCGGTTCCTACAAATATGTTTTTATTATAATTTGCCATTCCTATTACCTCATGAGGCACTACCTGTCCTACAGAAAGAATCAAATCAAAATTACCTTCAATAAGGAGTTTATTGACCTGAGCCGGCCATGAGTAATCAAGCTTTCCTTCGGATATTTTATTTACATATTCACCGGGGACATCACCCAACGTTATAATGTCATTTCTCCAATCGTGCTTTACAAATAATTCCCGGGGAATATCTCCGAACATTTTACGGATTTCCGGATCTGTCATTGGAAAATGAGTTCCCAGGGCCGGAAGAACAGCTTTCAGTCTTTCACCGTAATATTCATAAATAAACCGGGTAATTATTCCGGCAGCCGAATGAAAACGTGTAAAATCGGGTGGGATCACAAGTACCCTCGATCTTTCACCAATTGAATCCAGAATGTTGAAAACATATTCTCTCAGAAGAATATCATCAATTTTCAGATCTTTTTCACCTTTGCCAAAAAATAACATAATTATCAGTACCTTTCATTATCAGCCCTTTTTATTAAACCTGTCTTAAAGTAATTATCCCTGGTATCTGTCCATAATGTCCGATATCTGCGTTGCTCGACTTCATAGACAGACTCTCGACTCTATTGGCAGACACTGCCTACATCAATTATTAAAACAACATACCAATCGTAATGACATGCAAATTAAGATATTATTTCGTTTTCCAGTCAGGCTTTTCCGGTAAATAACTTTCGAACTCACTGATCAGCTTTTGCTCGTAATCACCTGCATAATTCCCATTAAAAAAGCGGTCGAGTGCTTCCTTGTAAAATTTCTCCCATGATTCTTCCTCATGACCGGGATTAACCGGGAAAAATAGTACACCGTTGGATTTTGCAGCCTTCAGATCACCCGGGGCATCACCTATCATCAGGATCTTTTCGGCAGGATACTTATCTATTGCACCAAGTTTTAAATGCTCTGTCTTTGTTCCGTATTCCTGTCCGGCGATCAGTCTGACATATTTATCTATTTCATTTTCCTTCCATTCCCTTTCCAGGGCTTCAACCGGAGTTTGAGATACTACCATGGCATCTGCTCTATTGGTTATTTTATTGAGGGACTCTCTCACATAAGGGAAAGGGGGCATTCCATATACCATATCACTAATGGTATGATTAACCTGGAGAGACCATGCATATACCCTGTCAATAAAAAAATCATCAACCTTATCTGCATATTTCCCAAGAACCGGATTGCCAAGCTTGGATTCGTTTTCTGTCCATTTCTTCAAGGAAGACACATCGGGTAACTGCATGCCCCTTGCTTCTACTTCCGGACGTTCACTCAAAAGTCTGAATGTTTCAAGTAAAGCCAAAAAACGGTTTACACCTCTTGTTTTTGAATAAAGATTAACAAATTCCCACGTTTCGCGGGCATATTTGGATATCTTTTGCAACTCAAAAAATCGAATAAAATTAGGACAAAAGCATTCTTTCTGTTTAATTTCCATAGTATCAAATGCACATCCGTCCGAATCAATTCCGACAAAAAATTCCTTTTTCGGTTCAAGGGACTGTAATTTTTCTTGTGGATTCTTCATAATTTAATCTTGTAGTATTTTAAATAATAGCTTAATAGTTCTTTTTGAATATATGCTTTATAAATAAGCTTCAGGCAGATATTCATTCAGTTTTTTATCGGCAAACACAGGCTTAAAACGGGTAAAACGCTGCCGTCCGTTAATTATGGGGACGCTAACCCAATCTTCACCAATCAGGGGTCTCACATAAGACAGGAAATCATCGGATACATCATAACCCGATGCGGAGATCCATTTCGAAGGAAATGTCCGTTCGGAAAGTGCAACTTTTTCAAGCGGAACTTTATCATAGCTTACGTTATAAATAAAGCCGGGTTCTCTCAATATAGTGGCCATCCATCCGTTACCCTCCTTCATTGCGATATCTACGGCTTTCTGCCCTACTTTATAGGCTTCGTCGA
Source organism: uncultured Bacteroidaceae bacterium (assembly GCA_964426915.1). Taxonomy (GTDB): domain Bacteria; phylum Bacteroidota; class Bacteroidia; order Bacteroidales; genus CAYRTD01. Next base: position 44,201 of record CAYRTD010000011.1, read on the forward strand.
GATCCACCGTGGAGGCATAAATCACTGTATCCCTCTGGTCGGTTCCCATAACCTGACCCCTTGCTGCACCCCGGGTCTTCAACCCTTTTTCGTTCAAGTAATTAACTATATTCTGAAATACAGACTGCTGACTCGAACCAAAAGAAGTATGGCCAAAGGCATCTTTTACCTCTCCCAGAGAACCTGTATCAAAACCCTCGCTTACTACAACCACGCAACGTCCGTCTTTTTTAAGCTGATCATTTATATTGTCTGCCATTTCCTCCATCTTAACTCCCGATTCTGCAAGATATATCTGAAGAGGCATTTCACGCTTTGGATCGGCAAGCCTTGCTGCTGCAGGTATGTAGCCAATCTTTCTTCCCATTGCCTGGATTACAAGAACCGGGTCGGCGGGAGAGGATCCCATATTCTCTTCATTGGCATTCTGGATAATATGAGACCAGTATCTAGCAACGCTGCCATAACCGGGAGTATGGTCTATAAGTTTAAATTCACTATCGCCAACATCGTTATCAATGGTTTTCGGAACCCCTGTGGCAATTAATTCAAGGCCTTTTTCCTTTGCCAGTTCGGCCACCTTAAAAGCTGTATGCTGGGAATCATTACCCCCAATATAAAAAAAATAACCGATGTCATGTGCTCTGAAAATCTCCATGATCCTTTCAAAATCTTTTTCCTGGTGATCCTTCAGTTTGTACCTGCAGGTACCTATGGATCCGGCAGCAGGTGTATTTCTTAAAAGAGCAATTTCCTCTTCGCTCTGTACTGAAAGATCCAGCAACTCTTCCTTCAATACACCTTCGATCCCATGCCATCCGGCATAGATCTTCCCAAAAGTTTCCGGAAACATTTTACAACTTTCTATGATCCCCCTAAGCGAGGAATTGATAACAGGTGAAGGCCCTCCTGATTGTGCCACGATTACATTTTTCGCCATAGCTAATTTTTTTAAGAATATACTGCATTTGATTTTTTGATTCCCAACTCAAGTCCCCTCAATTCTGCCATTCCCCGCAAAAGTCCGATTGCCGAATATCCGGGATTTGTTTTCTTTTTCAGGTCATCCAGAATTGTATGACCATGATCCGCCCGCATGGGGATTACATCATCGGGACGGTAAACCGAACGCCTCTTTTTCTGTTCCTTTAATATTGCAAGGATTACATTATACATATCCACATCCCCGCGCAAATGTCCTGCTTCGTGGAAACTACCATCTGAGTCTCGCTGAGTGCTTCTCAGGTGAGCAAAATTAAGCTTTGCCCCCAGCCGCTCCACAATGCCAACCAGGTCATTATCCGGGTTAACAGCAAGTGATCCTGTACACAATGTAAATCCATTATATATGGAGTCGTGAAAATTCAACAATTGTACCAGATCATCCTCTGAGCTGACAACCCTGGGTAAACCAAATAAAGAAAAAGGAGGATCATCAGGATGGATAGCCATTTTAACTCCTGATTTTTCAGCAACCGGAATGATCTGTTTTAGAAAATATGCCAGGTTTTTGCGATAATTTTCAGAATCTATTCCTTTATATTGCTGAAGCTTCTGACGGAAAGATTCGATCGAATAACCTTCCTGTGCTCCGGGCAACCCTGAAATAATATTCTTTTGAATAATATATCGTTGCTCATCGGACATATTTTCAAATTTATGTCTCGCTTTTTCAATCTGATCTTTCGTGTAATCTTCCTCAGCACCTTCTCTTTCCAAAATAAACAGATCAAAAGCTATAAACTCCGAGATATCGAAGGCCAGCGCCTTAGCCCCGTCCTCAAGAACAAATTCAAGGTTCGTTCTGGTCCAGTCTACCACAGGCATGAAATTATAACACACGGTTTTGATTCCCGCTTTTCCAATATTTCTTATGGATTCCTTGTAATTTTCAATGTAATGATCGCGCGTCTCCCTGCCAAGCTTAATATCTTCATGCACAGGAACAGATTCAATTACCGACCATGTTAACCCCCGTTCTTTCGGAGGTTCCGTGGAATCATCAAAAAGAATGTCATTCTTTCTCTCCATAATCTTTTCTATCGGCCATACTTCTCCTACAGGTATTTCATGTAATGCGGTAACTATTCCTGTAGCTCCGGCCTGCCTTATGTCTTTCAGAGATACCGGGTCATTGGGCCCGTACCATCTCCATGTTTGTTCCATACTCATTTTAAAACTCCTCTCTAATATTCGTTAAACTCCACCAAAAGCACTATACCCACCATCAACCGGTATTACTATCCCCGTAATAAAAGATGAAATATCCGATACAAGATAAAGTAAGGTTCCCTGCAAATCTTCAGGCTCTCCAAACTTTCCCATGGGAGTATTGCTTATTATTTTTTTTCCTCTATCAGTCAGATTTCCGGTATTCTCATCCACAAGCAGGAAACGGTTCTGATTCGTAAGAAAGAATCCGGGTGCAATAGCATTTACCCTCACACCTGTTTTTGCAAAATGAACGGAAAGCCATTCGGTAAAATTATTAACCGCCGATTTGGCTGCAGAATATGCCGGGATCTTCGTCAAAGGTTTAAAGGAATTCATCGAAGAAATATTCACTATTGAACCCCTTCCATTTTTCACCATTACCTCGGCAAATACCATTGTAGGAAGAAGGGTTCCAATAAAGTTCAGGTCAAAGACTTTCTTAAAACCTTCCATTTTCAAACCGAAAAAACCCTCATCAAGAGAATTTTTGGTTTCACTGGTCAACTCTTCCAGACTGGTCGTTGCGTCGGGAGAATTTCCACCGGCTCCATTTATCAAAATGTCGATTTTCCCGAAATCTTTCAGAATCTTTTCCTTTGCACGTATAAGATCATCTTTATCAAGAACATTGGATCCTATGCCCATACATTCATTACCGGTTTCGCTACTTATTTCCGATGCCAGGGATTTTGCCACATCTTCTCTAAGGTCCAGAATCACTACTTTCACCCCGGCAGATGAAAGCGCCTTTGCCATCGCTGTCCCAATTACACCAGCTCCTCCGGTAATTATGGAAACTTTATCTTTCAAATCTTTAAAATTATGATTGGCCATGTCTGTTTATTTATATTCGTAATACTTAAAATTTTCTTTGGTAATAATATCAATGGGTATATACTGTTCCTGTTCAACGGATTTCTGTAGGACAAGTATATTAAAAAGAGTCATGATGCCTGCATATCCTTGTTGTTCCGGTTTTTGACTTATAAGAAAATCTATCCATCCTTTTTTTAAGGCTTCAATATTCTGAGGTAGCAAATCATAACCAAGCAAGGATATATTATTAAGCTTGTGCTCCTCAAAATACCGGGCAACCATGTATACCCGGGAATTAGTGACAAAAGAAGCCCTGATCCTGTAACGGTGAAGAATTCTTTGCATCTGGGTAGCAAAATTTTGTCCCTGCTCCTGTATGCAGTCCATCGTAATGATGTTACTTTTAATCCCGGGATGATCGGCAAAATATTTTCTGAATCCTCTTTCTCTTCTCAAAATGTGGTTATGATTATCTTTTCTGCCGGCAATATTTACAATGAGGATATCTCCTTCCGATTTTAATCCATAGTTTAATAACTTTGCCCCAAGGTATCCGCTTTGAAGTGAATCCTGCCCTATATACAGCAATTCTCCGGCCTCTTCCAGATTAGAATTAAAAAGCATTACCGGGATAGTCATTTCTTTGCATTTATGTATAAAAGAAACCGATTCTGAAGGAAAAACCGGAGCAAAAAGGATGGCATCAGGATTTTCATTCAATAATTCCAGCGATTTCTCCAAAAAAGAATTACTATCAAACTGATCGAAATAAAAAGATTTTACCTCTACCCCAAAAGCAGAAACTTCATTTACAGCCTTTTCAATTCCTGCCTGTGGTGAGTTCCAAAAATCATTCTCGTTAACGGACACGGGCATAAGTACAGAAAAAAGAAAACTTTTCCTGGAAGCAAGAGTCCTGGCAAGTATATCTGGCTGATATTTAAGTTCTTGAATAATAGACTCCACCTTCTCACGGGTTCGCTCCGAAACTTCTCCACGATTATGTATCACTCTGTCTACCGTTCCTGGCGAAACCTGTGCAAGACGTGCAATATCCTTTATTCGAACTCTCAATATGTTTTTGTTTATCAGTATTTTAATTAACTAATCTAAAAGTATAATAATTTTAATTCCCTACAAAAATAGTAAAAAAAAAATTTGAAATCCAAAAAAAAAGTGGTAATTTCGTGTTCGTACACGGAAATTAAGAACCCGGAACGCGAAAATGAGATAACCGAAAAATATCATAGTAACCGGCACACACATTCCTCTGGCATTCGGCATCATTTGCGTTAAATACCCTGTTACAGATACAGGGCTTGTCTTTTCTCCGAATAAAAATGAAATTGCATTTATGCTAAATAATAAATTGATACTATGAAACTTGAAAAATACTCCTTCGGAATAGGCGACCGCTTCGGAATGCAGGGTAAAGCACAGTTAACGGCAATTATAAAAGCAGCCAAAGCTGGTATAGATATAGTTCCTGTATGGAATAAATCAAACAGGGAACATCAGATTATAAATACCACGCCTGAAGAGGTCAGAACTGAAGCTGATCAGGCAGTAAAAAAACTTAACTGGACAAAAAATTATTATGTGGATGCAGATCATATTAACCTTTCCAATGTAGATCCTTTTATCGACTTTTCCGATTTTTTCACCATTGACGTAGCCGACTTCATAGGAAAAAAAGCTGACAGATCGGATTTATCAGATTTTATCGATGAAAATAAAAGATATACGGGAGATTTTAAAATCGAAGGGATAGATGAGATCTTTAAGCTTTCTTCCGGGAAACTTGAAGAAATTGCCGGAAAATACCTCTTCGCCATCAAAAAAGCCTCAGAAATATACAATTACATTAAAAATAAAAAAGGCGACAAGAACTTTATAGCTGAAGTTTCCATGGATGAAGTGGAAGATCCTCAGAGCCCGATTGAATTGTTCTTTATACTTTCAGGACTTGCAGCCATGAAGGTGCCGGTTCAGACTATCGCACCGAAATTTTCTGGACGGTTTAATAAGGGGGTGGATTATGTTGGAGATACAGGTCAGTTTAAAAGTGAATTTGAAGCCGATCTTCTTGTAATAGATAAAGCACTCAGGGAGTTTGATTTACCCTCTAATTTAAAATTATCAGTACATTCTGGTAGTGATAAGTTTACGATCTATCCTTTGATGGGTGAATTGATCAGGAAATATGACAAAGGTCTTCACGTAAAAACTGCCGGAACCACCTGGCTTGAAGAAGTAATTGGTCTTTCACTGGCAGGGGGAGATGCCCTGAAAATGACAAAATCCATTTACCGTAAAGCTTATGAAAGACGCGATGAACTTTGTAAACCTTATGCTACAGTTATTGATATCAATGATGATTTACTCCCTCTGCCCGGGGAAGTGGAAGCATGGTCCGGTGAACACTTTGCAAATGTTTTGAGACACATACCCGATCACCCGGACTATAATCCCAGTATCAGACAACTTATTCATGTAGGATATAAAGTGGCAGCAGAGTATGGTGAGGACTATATTCAACTGTTAAAACAGCATGAAGGCATTGTAGCTGAACAGGTTACAGAAAATATTTTTGAGAGGCATATTCGCAGATTATTTAATATCTAAAAATATAATCATGAAACATTTCATAGATGAAAACTTTCTTCTTAGTAACGAAGCAGCTGTAAAACTATACCATGATTACTCCGCAGATCTTCCGGTAATTGACTATCATTGTCATCTTCCTCCGGATGAGATCGCAAATGACAAAAGTTTCCGTAATATAACGGAAATTTGGCTTAACGGTGATCATTACAAATGGAGAGCAATGCGTGCAAACGGGATCAGTGAAGAATATTGTACGGGCAATGCTCCCGACCGGGAAAAATTCAGGATGTGGGCGAAAACTGTACCTTATACACTTAGAAATCCTTTATACCATTGGACTCATCTGGAATTACGTCGTTATTTTGGTATTGAAAAATTACTTTCCCCCGAAACAGCCGATGAAATTTATGATGAGACCCTGGAGAAACTTCAAACACCGGATTTCAATGTCCGGAATCTTCTCACAAAAATGAAGGTTGAACTGCTTTGCACAACCGACGATCCGGCAGACAGTCTTAAACATCACATGGAAATCGCAAATAGTGATTTTAAAACAGCTGTACTGCCAACATGGCGACCTGATAAAGCCATGGCCGTTGAAAACCCGGAAACCTACAATGAATACCTTCAAAAGCTTCAGGTTGCCGCCAACCAGCAGATAAACACTTATAATGAACTGATTGCTGCGCTGCGTAACCGTCAGGATTTTTTTGATGTGCATGGATGCAGGTTATCTGATCATGGTCTGGAAACATTTTACGCTGAAGATTATACCCAAAAAGAAATAACGGAAATATTCAAAAAAATAAGAGGGGGAGTTCATCTAAACCCACATGAAATTCTGCAATTCAAATCGGCACTTCTGATTGAACTTGCAGAAATGGATTTTGAAAAGAACTGGACCCAGCAGTTCCATATCGGGGCCATCCGGAATAATAATACCAGAATGTTCAATAAACTTGGTCCTGACACCGGATTTGATTCTATAGGAGACTTCGGTATCGCAAAACCCATGTCGAAATTTTTTGATCGGCTTGTATCCAGGAAAAAACTTGCCCGAACCATTGTCTACAATTTAAATCCTAGAGATAACGAATTAATTGCCACTATGTTATATAATTTTAATGATGGGTCTGTCCCCGGGAAAATGCAGTTTGGTTCAGGATGGTGGTTTCTCGATCAGAAAGAAGGGATGATCAATCAGATGAATACACTTTCCAGTCTTGGGCTTTTAAGCCGGTTTGTCGGAATGCTGACAGATTCCCGGAGTTTCCTGTCCTATCCCAGGCATGAATATTTCCGTAGAATTCTTTGTGACCTGGTGGGAAGGGATATGGAAAACGGAGAGATCCCGAACGACATGGGAATGGCCGGAAAACTGGTGGGAGATGTATCTTATTATAATGCCAAAACATATTTCGGATTTTGAAGTAATCAGAGCCTGTCCATAATGTCAGTGAGACTATGATTTTGATTTTCAAAATCATTTAGTCGA
>CAYRTD010000012.1:0-50421 GCA_964426915.1 uncultured Bacteroidaceae bacterium
CCTAGCGCCTCCCTTCGGCCGCCGAAAGCTTGCCTGAAGGCGCAGCGCAGAGTAGCTTCAGCGCTCGCGGAAAGCTTCATACGATTGCGGTCACGCCTGTCCACGGTAATCCGGGAAATACCGCTTAAATATATTACAGAATGAGTAACCGAGTGTTAACGAGCTTCCCGGTAATCCGGGAAATACCTCTTAAGACTAAGAGATCCCTTTGCTATCGCCTGGGATCAGTTCGGCTAAATGATTTTAAAAACCAAAATCATAGTCTCACTGACATTATGGACAGACATATAATATCTTCGGGAATTGCTTAAAGATCCTACAAAAAATAAAGAACAGGAATTACTGGAAAAATTCAGTGAAAGCAGGGATCCTATGTACCTTGGCGAAATTTTTTCGGCATACATGCATCTGGTTTATGGTGTTTGCCTGAAGTATTTCAAGGAAAGAGAAAGATCAATGGATGCTGTGATGCAAATATTTGAAAAGCTGCTGTCTGAAGTTCCAAAACAAGATATTCAGAATTTTAAGGGCTGGCTTTATGTTGTTACCAGGAATTTTTGCCTTATGGAATTGCGTTCTTCTAAATCAAAAACTGTAAAAGAAAAAAGATATATCGAAGAAGAGAAAATTTTTATGGAATCAGAAGAAATCATGCATCCTGTTGATGAAGATGGCCCGGATCTTAATATCGCGCTACGGGAATGTATTGAATCCTTGAAAAATGAACAGAAAGAATGTATCCGTTTGTTTTATTATAATGATAAATGCTATGAGGAAATATCCCGGATACTGAATACCGAAGAGAAAAAAGTAAAGAGTCATTTGCAAAACGGGAAGAGAAACCTGAAAATTTGTCTGGAGAATAAAAATGTCAAAAAAAAATAATTATAGAACTAAGCTTGCACAAACCTTAGCTTACCTGCATAATCTTCTATCCGGCAAGGAAAGAAACCGACTGGAAAGAACATTGCAGAAGGATCCTTTCGAGGAAGAAGCAATGGAGGGCTTTCAATCAATAGATCCGGATGAGATTGAAAAAGACCTGTTGGATCTGAATGTTCTACTGAATAAGAGGATTGAAAGAAAAAACCGCATGCTCTTCTTCCGGATTGCTGCTTCTGTTGCTATAATCATTACAGTTTCGGTCTTGTATTTTACCTTGTTTGAAAAAGAGATTGGTGATATGCCGGGAAATCATCCCTTAACGGAAAGAACTGGAGAAAAGAAGGACGAAGCTGAGCCACTTTCTGGAATAACCGATTCATTTCCGGCAACAAAATCTGTTGAGGCTGAAAATAAGAAAATGGAATCAAAAATTCCTATTGAGGAAATAATCCCTTCCCGGCAAACAAAAAAAGATGAAGTGGTTAAGAGGCCTGAACTTGATATTGAAGAGATCCGGGAAGATAGATTGATTGTCGAGGCTGAAAAAGTGCCACCGGAACTTTCAGAAAAGGAAATAATGGCAGACACCGATCTGGATAGCCAGGAAAACCTCAGGGTCACCGAAAAAACGGAAATCACTGCCGAAAGTGAAATTGCGAAACCGTTCCGGTCTCCTACGGTCTCAGTGAAGAAAAGCAGGCAATCAGGATCCGGAGTCATTGAAGGGAAAGTTATCTATGCAAAAGACAGTATGCCCGTTCCCGGTGCTACTATAGTGATCCGTGGTTCAACGACCGGAACAATGACCGACAGCCAGGGACGTTTTAAGCTGTCTGTGGAAAATGGAGAACCTTATGAACTTATCGCAAGTTATATAGGAATGGAAAATGAAGAAGTACAGTCAGATGATAAGGAAAATTTCACAATAGTTATGGAGCCATCCTACACAAATCTTGATGAAGTGGTTGTAATGGCTTATGGCAACCAGGAAAAACAAGATCTAAGCGATTCAGTTTCCGGGGAGGAACTTCTCAATAATAAACTTAGAAATACATACCGGGGGGCATATCCTGAAGGTGGGAATCTGAAATTTAAAAACTATATTAAAGAAAATCTGGTGTTCCCCGATACCAGTATCGAAACAGCCATCGTAATATTAAACTTTTTTGTTTCCCCCGATGGCCGGCCTTTCGCTATTGAAGTGGTCCAAAGCCCGGGAAGAATATTTTCTGAAGAGGCAGTTCGTCTCCTGGAAGAGGGACCGAAATGGTTACCCGCTCAAAAAGATGGCGAATATATTGAAAACCAAAACCGGATCAGGATCATTTTCAGTAAATCAGAGTAACGAATCTAAAATAGAGCCTGTCAATAGAGTAGGGTTGAGTCCGTCTTACATGAAACTCTTTTAGGGAACCTTCAGTTTTGGAGTCGCTTCGCTCGCAAGAGAGCATAGGTGGAATATATTACACAGAGTTCCGGAAAATCACAGAGAACCGGAGAGGAATATGAATAGAAAGACATTTTGGAGTCCCTACGCTCGGGGCAAACCTCATAGATTATATTTTATTTGTCTTCGACAAAAAAATATAGGGCTATGTTTTTTTAAAGGCTTGATAGCATACTTGCTACAATCTGGAGACACTTTCAATTTGTAAGTAAACCAAAACTAAAAAGCCGGAAAAAGCAGAGTTTACTGGTGTAATGAACATTTTACCGGCAAGTACAGCTAATTTAGAATCATTCCATAATTCCCGTGTTTCCTTGACAGGTATATCACATAGCCTATTATCAATATGTACTCTCTCACGAATCGAGGGAAAAATTATGCAATAAATCCGGAGATTCCGTAATTTACAACTTTAATATAAACGCAAAGGACTATGAATGATCAGAATTACAATCGCAGAAAATTTTTGAAAGCGTCCCTGATGGGTTCCGCCGCAGCCGTAATCGGCAAAAATGCATTTGCTTCGGAACATGGGAATAAGAAATATAATAAAAACTCGGATAAAATAATTACCCGGAAACTCGGAAATACTGGAATCGAACTTCCTATAGTGAGTATGGGAGTTATGCGTGCCGATAATCCCGCTCTGGTGAAAGCTGCTCTGAAAAAAGGAATTGTTCATCTTGATACTGCTCATGTATATCAGGGGGGAAGAAATGAAGAAATGTTGGGAAAATTGTTAAAGGATTATCCCAGAGATTCATATATTATATCAACTAAAGTAAAAGTTGATGGATTTGATAAAGAAACAGGGCAGTTTAAGCCTGAAACCAATCCGGAGGAAGTTACGGAGCAACTGAACATCAGCCTTGAACGATTGGGCATAGATTATGTGGATATTTTATACCTTCATGCTATTCAAACCTATGATTCGGCACTGTATGAACCAATTCTGAAGAATCTTAAAAAGGCCAAAAAATCCGGGAAAGCCCGTTTTCTTGGTGTTTCCACTCACAGGAATATGCCGGAGGTTATTGATGCCGTTATCGATAGCAAGGTCTATGATATCGTTCTGACTAGTTATAATTTTCAGATGAAAGATTCTGAGGAAATGGAAACTGCTTTGAAAAGAGCTGACGATGCCGGCATAGGGATTGTAGGTATGAAAACCATGGCGGGAGGATTTCTTGACAAGGAAAGGACTAAAAAAATTAACGCAAAAGCAGCTTTAAAGTGGGCCCTGTTGAATGAAAGAATTCATACCACTATTCCCGGCTACACCAGTTTTGCTGAAATGGAGGAATCTTTTTCGGTAATGGAAGATCTGCAAATGACTCCACAGGAAAGGCAGGATCTTCTTCTGGATGATGTCTCAGCCAGTTTATTCTGCCAGGGATGTGAATCCTGCGTTAATACCTGCAGACATGGACTTAATATTCCTGATTACATGAGGGCATATATGTATACTTATGGCTATCATGAATATGAAAAGGCCCGGGGAGTTCTTGTCGCACAAACAGGAAATGAGCCTTCTATATGCAGTTCATGCGATGAATGTTCGGCAGTTTGCAGTAAAGGTTTTGATATTGCAGGAAGAATTAAAGATATCAGCCGGCTCAGGGATGTGCCTGCAGAATTTTTTAGTTAAAAAATGGAAACAAAAACCTGACGAATTCCTCACGAGCGATAGTCGAAGGATCTCATGGGTTTTATTGACTTCGTCTACCGCGTTCACGGATAGTTATAGTGGTTGCGCAGCTCATTCATTCGGTTCTGCGATACGCTCCGTGAAAATGTTAGATTACACAAGGAAGACCCGTTTAGGTTCTGGGCAGGCTTTAATCTTGAACATTAGACTCGTTAAGCTCACCGACAATTGACGATTCAGTTATGCAACAAACGTTAAATAAAATATTAATTCATCATGAAAAAAATAATTAGCATTGTGATTTTTATCGTTTTTGGTCTGTATGTAAATATCAGAGCCGGAGAAAAAATAGACTTTCCGGAATATCCGGGATGGGATCTCTCAACTGATTTTCCGGTATACTCACCCGATAATTTATGGGATTATATAAACGGCGCAGCTGATGGTTACCTTAGTTATGCTTTTAAAAACTTAATAATGGCCGAATATAGCAAAGGAAAATACAACATTAAGGTTGAGGTGTATAATCACAAAGATGATAAAAATGCTTTTGGGATATATACTTCGGAACGTTCACCCGATTATAATTTCCTGGATATCGGGGCCGAAGGATATCAGCAGGGGAGCATACTAAATTTTCTTGCCGGAGATAAGTATATTAAGATTCATGCCGACTCGGATAAAAAATCCGTTATTAAAGCCATGATAGGAATTGCGAAGGATCTGTCAGAAAACCTTTCACATAACGGCGATTTCCCTAAAATGCTGGAGCATTTCCCTCAAAAAAACAAAATACCTTATCGCCAGAAGTTTATCGCACAAAATTTTCTTGGCCACGGGTTTTTTAATGATGTCTTCACGGTCGATTATGAAGTCAACGGAGAGAAATTCACCTTGTTTCTAACTGAAAAATCCAGTCCTGAAAAATGCAAATTGGTTATTGAAAACTATTTCGAATTTACCGGCCAGGATATCGCAAATATCAATCAGGGCCGGTATTTAATTAATGACCAGTATAATGGGGATATTCATCTGGTTTGGGATGATAACATAATTTACGGTATATATGATTGTGAGGATAAGGAGCTGATCAATGAGTATTTGAATCTTTTTTCTTATTAACGGACCTGTCCATCTCCATAAATAATATATTTAGTGGTGGTTAGTTCCTTTAGTCCCATGGGCCCCCTTGCATGTAATTTCTGTGTGCTGATCCCGATCTCCGCCCCAAATCCAAACTCAAAACCATCGGTGAAACGGGTGGAGGCATTTACATATACAGCCGCAGCATCAACTTCTTCGAGGAATTTTTGTGCATGACTGTAATTTTCAGTAATGATCGACTCGCTATGTCTTGTTCCGTATGTGTTTATGTGATTGATGGCTTCCTCCACGCTATCTACTGTTTTTGCCGAAATGATATAGTCAAGATATTCTTTTCCCCAGTCTTCTTCATTGGCCTTGATGGCATAATCAATCAGTTTACAGACTCTTTCATCCCCCCTTATCTCCACATTTTGCGATCTTAGCTTATCACAGATAGCCGGTATAACCTGTGCCGCAACTTCTGAATGGATAACCAGACTTTCGGCCGCGTTACATACCCCCGGGCGATTGGTTTTGGAATTAAATACTATGTCGACCGCCTTTTTGGGATCGGCCCAGACATCTACGTAAACATGACAATTACCCACTCCAGTTTCAATAACCGGAACAGTGCTGTTCATTACAACTGTTTTAATGAGACCTGCTCCACCACGAGGTATAAGCAGATCCAGATATTCATTCAGTTTCATTAGGGCAACCGCACTTTCTCTGGAGGTATCCTGTACAAGTTGGACGGCATTTTCAGGTAATCCGGATTCGTTCAGTGATTTTCGTAAGATACCGGTAAGTACATTGTTGGAATGAAAAGCTTCTTTACCTCCACGAAGGATTACTGAGTTCCCTGTTTTGATGCAAAGCCCGAATACATCTACCGTTACGTTCGGTCTTGCCTCGTAAATCATTCCGATCACTCCGATAGGAACTCTTTTTTTCCCTATCATTAGTCCGTTCGGTCTTTTATTCATAGACAAAACTTCACCAACCGGATCTTCCAGCTGAATTAATTTCAGTAGTCCTTCAGCTATACCTTCTATCCTATCTCTTGAGAGGCTCAGCCTGTCAATAATAGCTCCTTTTAAACCATTTTTTTTGGCATTTTCAAGATCCTTTTCATTTTCTTTCAAAATGAAAGCTGTGCTGCCGACAAGATTTTCTGCTGCAATTCTTAGAGCAAGATTCTTTTGTGGACTTAAAGCCCTTTGTAATGCCGCTGAAGCTTTCTTCGCCAGTTTTCCTTTGTCAATTAGTTCCTGCATGTTTATTGATTTTAAATTTTTTCTGCTGTTTTGTGGGAAACAAAAATGGTACCGACCTCTCTTCCTTCCAGGATATCAAATATTACAAGCGGATCAGATCCGTTGGTGATTATCATGTCAATATTTTCGCTTGCACAAAGTCGGGCGGCAGCTATTTTACTGACCATTCCACCGGTCCCGAAGCCTGAATTGTGTGTAAAAGCATAACGCTCAATGTCTTCCTCGAAATCCACTACTTTAGAGATCAGTTCTGCGCTACTATTGGAGGAGGGGTCGTCCGTAAACATGCCGTCTATATCACTAAGGATAATGAGAAGATCTGCTTCTATGAGAGTTGCAACAATCGCCGAAAGGCGGTCATTATCACCAAATTCAATCTCATCTGTACTCACTGTATCATTTTCATTGATAACAGGGATTATACCCATCTTCAGAAGCTCTGCAAGTGTGTTTTTAGCGTTTTGTCTTCTGAGGGGATTTTCAAGACCATCTTTTGTAAGAAGCACCTGGGCCACAGTTTTATTATATTCTTCAAAGAATTTATCATAAATTTTAATGAGCTCTGCCTGTCCGATAGCCGCCAGTGCCTGCTTTTTAATCTTATCATCGGGCCTTTTGTCAAAACCCATTTTTCCCGCACCTGTGGCTATAGCTCCCGAAGAAACGAGCACCACATCTTTGTTGGAATTATTCAGATCGGTTATTACCCTTGCAAGTTTTTCTATTCTCAGTAAATTGAGCTGCCCCCCTGCATGTGTCAGAGAACTCGATCCTATTTTGATCACAATCTTTTTTTTATCCTTAAGTCTTTCCCTGTGTGTCATTCTCCCTGATTCTTAATTTTTGCCATAAATATCTGATGAAAGCCCTTGAATTTTTCAATTCTCATCTGATCATAAATTTTATTCAACTTATCAGATATTCTATCTGTTGATAGGTTTCCGATACTACCTGTATGGGTATGTTCCGAATCTGTTACCGGAAGAAAAGTTTTATTTTTTATTTCGCCGGCTACTTCACGATAGGCATCGCGGAATGAAGTTCCTTTCATCACTTTTTTATTAATTGCATCAACACTTCCAAGGTATTTATATATTTCCTTTTCGGTCACATTTTCTTTAAGTCTGATCTCCGGAACTATGTAGCTCATTACCTCCAGACAGTCTTTCAGTTCGAAAATGGCTGGAAAGGAGACTTCTTTCAGAAGCTGATAGTCTCTGTGATAACCGGAAGTCAGATTGTTGATGAGACTATGAACTTCGAACTCCTTCGACTGTATTCTGTTCGCCTTAGCCCTGATTATTTCAAGAACATCCGGATTCTTCTTGTGAGGCATAATAGAGGAACCTGTTGTGAGTTCATCACGCAGATAGATCAAATCAAAATTCTGATTAATGAACAATACCATATCCATCGACATTCTGGATAGGGTGCCTGCGATAGCGGAGATCCCTGACAAAAGCATTTTTTCCGTTTTGCCGCGGGAAAGCTGAGCATTTATGGAATTAATGTGCAGATCATCAAACTCAAGTAATTTTGATGTATAATCCCGGTCAATGGGGAATGAAGAGCCATATCCGGCAGCTGAACCCAAAGGATTGAGATTCACATAGTCGAGTACCCCTTTAAGAAAAAACAGATCCTCAGTTAAGGCTTCTGCCCAGGCAGAAAACCACAGACCGAAGGAAGAAAACATAGCTGCCTGCATATGGGTATAACCGGGAATTAACTGTGAACCCGATTGCTCTGCTTTATGGATAAGGGTTAATGCCAGTTCTCTAACCATGGAACTGATGTCAACGATCTCATCCCTGTAGAAAAGTTTCAGGGCAACCAGTACCTGATCATTCCTTGATCGTGCAGTATGCACCCTTTTTCCTGTTTCCCCTAGTTTTTCCACCAGGGTTTTCTCAAGCTGGGAGTGGATATCTTCAACGCCTTTATCAATAAAAAACTTTCCGCTTTCTACTTCCTGATATATAGCAGCCAATACCTTTTCTATATCACTGGCTTCATCATTTTTAATCAGGCCAACCCTGGCCAGCATTTTCACATGGGCAATGGAGGCAACAATATCCGGTCCTGCTAAATGCATATCGAGCTCCCTGTCTTTTCCTACCGTAAAATCAAGTATCCTTTGATCCGTTTTTATTCCTTTTTCCCAAAGTTTCATTAGAATTCGAAATCTTTTAAAAGATTAATATAAAGATATATAGCCTTAATCATTTCATTTTTTAATATATATTCATCAGGTTGATGCGATATAGCTGATGTACCCGGGCCCATTTTTACAGAGGGAGCAGGAATTAATGCCTGATCGGACATAGTTTTTGATCCGAATGTTTTAATGCCCATCGCTTCAGCCTTTTTTACCAGCGGATGTTGCGGATCGATGGAGGATGATTTTAGCCTTAATGACCTGGGGAAAATCTCGGATTTGATCCTTTGTTTCAAAATGTCCACTATTTCCTTATTTGAGTATTGTTCGTTTGTTCGTACATCCAACACAAACCGGCATTCATCAGGAATAACGTTGTGCTGATATCCTGCCTCTATCTGAGTGACTTCCACCTGCACATCTCCCAGCAATTCCGAACTTTTATCAAAGCCTAATTCTTTTATTACATTGATATCTTCCAGGGCTTTATAAATCGCATTTTCACCTGTTTGATGGGCAACATGACCGGATTTGCCCCGGGTAAGGCAGTCGATTACCACCAGCCCCCTTTCGCAAACAGCCATCTCCATTTCCGTGGGTTCACCCACAATGGCCAGATCAATTTTTCCAATCACATCCAGAGCAGTGCTTATTCCATGTGGCCCCGAGTTTTCTTCCTCTGCCGATATCAATAGAACCAGATTATATTTTCTGTCTTTTATTTGTGAAAGTTGTGTAAAGGCAAACATTAGTGAGACAAGAGAACCACCGGCATCACTGGCCCCAAGCCCATAGATTCTTTCTTCTTCTTCCTCGGCCAGGAAAGGGTCTTTATTCCATCCTGCCACTACTTTTATTGTGTCCATATGGGAGTTAAGAAGGATTTTTGGGAGTGATTCGTCGATTACAGATTCAACCCAGATGTTGTTGTGTTTTTTGTTAACGATAAAACCTTTTTCTCTCAGCCAGTTCTCAAGAAAACGTGACAATAGTTCTTCATCGCCGCTAATTGAAGGGATGGCAATTATTTGCTTCAGAAGAGAGATAGCTCCTTTTTGTAGATCTTCATTCATTTTAACCGGGTTAATTCATTGTATGATGTGACAATTCCTTTGATAAGGGCAGAACTCATTCCGTTGTGTTCCATTTCATTCAAGCCGGCAATTGTACAGCCCATAGGAGTGGTAACTTTATCGATCTCTGTTTCGGGGTGATTACCCGATTCGAGAAGCAATTTAGCTGCTCCCCTGGCTGTCTGGGCAGATATAAGCTGGGCTTCTGCGGCATGAAATCCGGTTTGTATCCCCCCCTGTGAAGCGGCTCTGATGTATCTCATAAAAAATGCTATTCCACAGGCAGCAAGAATAGTGGAGGCCCCCATCAACCTCTCAGGGATGACAAGTACTTCTCCTGCAAGGTCAAAGACATTTTTAACCGTCTCCAGTTCTTCTTTATCTTCTATTTCAGAAGCCAGACAGGTCATGGACTCTCCTACCGCTATTGCCGTATTGGGCATAGCCAGAATTACGGGAATTTTACCGCCTGTTTTTTCCTTTATTTCTTTTATGGAATAGGCGGTAACTACCGAAATCACTATCTTGGAGGGATCGAGAGCGGGAGCAATTTCTTCCAGGATACTAAAAAGCTGCTTGGGAAGAACGGTTAAGAAGATCAGGTCTGCGTTTTTGACCGCTTCCAGATTATTACTGCTTACATTTGCTCCTTCTTCTTTGTAGCTATCAATTTTTTCCAGTCTGCGCCTGGTAAGTGTAAAGTCTGAAGGTTTATACTTACCCGAAATAACAAATCCTTTATAAATAGCTGTTCCAATGTTACCGGAACCAATGATGCAGATTTTTTTTGGTATTTTCATGTATGTGCTGGTATTTATCTTTTTATTTCTGATTTATTTGTAGCTTCGGATTATGCCAAAGAAACCGGATGCAAATGGATTCCGACAGATTTTGGGGCATTGGATTAATTTTCAAATATTATCTATTTCATCCTTATTTACGGAATAATAAATTTTTGAAGCGTTAGACATGATCTTTGTGAATCCCTTTACATCATCAGCTGTCCAGCTTAGATTCTCTTCCCCGTACTTTGCGAATTCCGGGCTCATAAGATCATGGGGGCTTTCAATGCCTGTAATAGCGTAGCTATAGGGGCGCAAACGGATAAAGATCTTTCCGCTGACCTTCCTCTGAGAGCTCTTAAGAAACTGTTCTATATCCCGCATGGAAGGTTCCAGGAACTGAGCTTCATGAACGAACATGCCATACCAGTTTCCAAGTTGTTCTTTCCAGTATTGCTGCCATTTGGAGAGCACATTTTTTTCCAGGTGATAATGGGCATCAATAAGTATCCTTGCCGCTGCCGCTTCAAAACCAACCCGGCCTTTGATCCCGATTATTGTTTCCCCGAGATGGACATCCCTTCCGACTCCGTAACCGGAAGCAAAATGTTCCAGATCTTTGATTAGATCAACTTTGCTGTCGTATTTTTGATTATTAAAAGCTATGGGCTCTCCTTTCGAGAATTCCAGAGTTATTATTTCTGTACCGGTTTTGTTTACCGGGTTGAGATAAGCTTCTCCGGGAAGTTCCGTGTTTGAAGTAAGTGTTTCCCGGCCTCCGACAGAAGTGCCCCACAAACCCTTATTAATCGAATATTCACCTTTTTCGGGTATATAATCCAATCCTTTCTTCTTCAGCCGTGAAATTTCCTCTTCACGGCTTATGGAAAGGTCTCTTATGGGTGCAAGAACTTTCGTTTCAGGTGCCATTATCATTGCCATGGATTCAAACCTTACCTGATCGTTACCTGCGCCAGTGGAACCATGGGCAATGATCCCAATGGAATTCTTCTTTGCATATTCAATAACCTTAAGGGCCTGAAAACTTCTCTCTGAAGAGACGGATAAGGGATAATTCCGGTTTCTTAGGACATTTCCGTAGATCAGGTACCGGATACATTTTTCATAATATTCCTCCTGGGAATCAATGCTGGTGTGAATATGAGATCCGTACCGGTAAGCCCGGTTTTCTATCTCCTGGAGTTCATTATCATTGAATCCCCCCGTATTCACAACCACAGTATGTACTTCGTAGTTTTTCTCCTCCGACAGATAATGTGTGCAAAAAGAGGTATCTAATCCTCCGCTGAATGCTAAAACTATTTTTTTCTTCATCAGGTATTAAAAATGACAGGAGCTTTTCCCGGATAAACGTTCAATGATTTATGACGCAGAAACATCGGTTGTTTTACTCGATGATGATCTTTTCTGCTTTGATTTTATTGTTTTTCATCTCTTCCTCTGGTTTCTCAGGGGCTTTGATCATCCCGGTGCAAAGGCAGTGAGAGCGTTTTGTCCGTATTAATATATCGTAATAGGCGCAAGACTCACAACCTTTCCAGAATTCCTCATCATCAGTGAGTTCTGAAAATGTCACGGGCTGGTACCCGAGGTCCGAATTGATCTTCATAACAGCCAGGCTTGTTGTAAGGCCAAAAAGGCGGGCACCGGGAAAGAGCTGAAAGGAAAGGTACATGGACTTTTCCTTAATGGCCTTCGCCAATCCAAACCCCCGGAATTCATCAGCAATGATAAGACCTGAGTTAGCTACGTATTTATTATGACCCCAGGACTCAATATAGCAAAATCCTGCCCATCTTCCACTTTGGGTAACGGCAATCACAGCTTTTCCTTCAAGGATTTTTGAACATATATATTCGCTTGAACGTACGGCTATACCGGTTCCTTTTTCATGGGAAGCTTTTAAAATTGCCCCGACAATAGTGTCCACATATCTCAGATCTGTGGCCCCTGCATTTCTAACAAAAAATTTATCCATATTTTCATATCTTAATGGCGGGAATTAACTGTCCCAGTTGTTCCTGTATACTTTCTTTTTTAGCTCCATCACGTGGAATGATTAAAATAGTATCATCTCCTGCAATGGTCCCTGCAATTTCTGCCATGTTCATGGAATCCAGCGCAGAGGCTATGCTGTTTGCGTAACCCGGCAGGGTTTTCATAATGATTATGCCCTGGGCAAATTCCAGTGATACATAACCTTCTATTAGAAAGCCCGACCAAGGGGTAAGTGGCTGGGTCGTTTCTCCGTCCGGCAAATAATAAATGTAGCCTTTCTCGTCATCATGAATTTTCGATACCCGCAAATATTTCAGATCACGTGAAAGGGTAGCCTGTGTCATGGAAAAACCTTTTTTTTTCAGCCTGCTTAACAACTCCTCCTGATTTGGTATACGCTCATTGTTAATGATTTTGCGTATCTGAAGTAATCTTTCACTCCTGTTTTTCATGTATAAATATGCGTTTGATTTGCAAATTTATACATTAATTATGATAAAGAGCAAGTTTTTTTGGGAATAATTTATATTTTTGTCATCAAATAGAATATATCTGAAAGCATTTATAACTTCACACGCTGATGAGTGAAGCAGAATAATACACTATATATTTGAGAAATTTGATTTTTAATTTAACTTATTTATGGATTCATCAATTAAAAAAGTAATAATACTGGGATCAGGCGCTTTAAAGATTGGAGAAGCTGGTGAATTTGATTATTCCGGTTCGCAGGCATTGAAGGCCTTAAAAGAGGAAGGGGTAATAACGGTACTTATCAATCCCAATATTGCTACGGTTCAAACCTCGGAAGGAATAGCGGATAAGATTTATTTTCTGCCCGTTACACCCGACTTTGTAGAAAGAGTGATAAAGAAGGAAAAACCTGATGGCATTTTACTTTCTTTTGGAGGACAGACTGCGTTAAACTGCGGTACGGAGCTTTTTAAATCAGGCGTACTGGCGGATAATAATGTGAAGGTTCTTGGAACTCCTGTACAGGCAATTATGGATACGGAAGACAGGGAGTATTTCATAAAAAAACTTGGGGAGATAAACATAGATACACCTAAATCGGTGGCAGTTACAGATGTTAAAGCTGCAGAAAAGGCAGCTGAAGGTTTGGGTTTTCCTATTATAATCAGAGCAGCTTATACACTGGGAGGTCAGGGTAGTGGTTTTTGTAAAAATATGAATGAGTTGAAGCAAATGGCTACACTGGCATTTTCCTACTCAAATCAGATCCTCGTTGAAGAATCGCTGAAAGGCTGGAAAGAGATCGAATATGAGGTTGTCCGAGACAGGTATGACAATTGTATTACGGTTTGTAACATGGAGAACTTCGATCCCTTGGGTATTCATACCGGGGAAAGTATTGTGGTTGCTCCTTCTCAGACTCTCACAAACTCGGAATATCATAAACTGAGAAAAATCTCGATTGATCTCATTCGACATATCGGGATCATAGGTGAATGTAATGTACAATTTGCTTTGGATCCGAATTCTGAGGACTACCGTGTTATTGAAGTAAATGCCAGATTATCCCGTTCCAGTGCGCTGGCCTCGAAAGCTACAGGTTATCCGCTGGCATTCGTGGCAGCAAAACTAGCTCTGGGATATGGCCTTCATGAATTAAAGAATTCCATAACCAAAACTACACCGGCATTTTTTGAACCGGCCTTGGATTATATAGTATGCAAAATTCCCAGGTGGGATCTGAATAAGTTCTCGGGAGTTTCAAAACAGATTGGAACCAGCATGAAATCTGTTGGTGAAGTTATGGCTATCGGAAGAACTTTTGAGGAAGCGATACAAAAAGGCATCCGGATGATCGGGCAGGGGATGCACGGCTTTGTTGGTAATCGCGAATCCGATTACGAAGAATTTATGAAAGAGCTGGAAGAACCTACAGATCTCAGGCTTTTTGCGATTGCAGAAGCATTTTGGAAGGGAATGACGGTGGAAGAAATTCATGAGAAAACAAAAATCGACAATTGGTTCCTGTTTAAGCTGAAGAAGATATTCGACATTGAACAGGAGCTCAAGAAATTTAATCAAATAGCAGAAGTACCGGACACACTTATTATCGATGCAAAAAAAAGCGGATTCTCTGATTTTCAGCTTGCGAGGATCATAATTAAAAATGAAAACCTTGAGGAGAACCTTCTATCCATACGCAAATACCGGAAGGAGAAAGGAATTATTCCCGTAGTAAAACAAATCGATACACTGGCAGCCGAATATCCTGCTCAGACCAATTATCTGTATCTTACCTATAACGGCACAGAGAATGATATCAACTATACAGGCGATCATCGATCGGTTATTGTTCTGGGTTCCGGGGCCTACCGGATCGGAAGTTCTGTAGAGTTCGACTGGTGTAGTGTAAATGCGCTGAAAACAGTAAATGAGGAAGGATATCGTTCAGTAATGATCAATTACAATCCTGAAACGGTAAGTACCGATTATGATGTTTGCGACCGGCTGTATTTCGATGAATTGTCTTTTGAAAGGGTAATGGATATAATTGAGCTTGAAAATCCTAAGGGCGTGATCATTTCCATGGGCGGACAAATACCCAATAACCTTGCAATGCGTTTGCACCGTCAGGAGGTGAATATTCTGGGAACCTCTCCATTGTCTATCGATAATGCTGAAAACCGCCATAAATTTTCTTCCCTGATGGATGAATTGAAAATCGACCAGCCACGCTGGAGAGAGCTGACCAGCATTGAAGGTATTTATTCATTTGTTGATGAAGTGGGCTTTCCTTTACTGGTAAGACCCTCTTATGTTCTTTCGGGTGCTGCAATGAACGTGGTATCAAACAGGGATGAACTTGAACATTTCCTTGATCTTGCTACCAAAGTATCAAAGCAATATCCTGTTGTGGTATCGGAATTTATTGAACAGGCAAAAGAAATCGAAATTGATGCTGTGGGTAATAAAGGTGAATTGTTTTCTTATGCTATTTCCGAGCATGTTGAATTTGCAGGCGTTCATTCCGGAGATGCTACCATGGTCTTTCCTCCTCAAAAGATCTATTTTGAGACTGTTCGCAGGATAAAGAAAATTGCCCGTCAAATGGCCAAAGCTCTTGATATTACCGGACCTTTCAATATGCAGTTTCTTGCGAAAGACAATGATATTAAAATCATTGAATGTAATCTCCGGGCTTCCAGGAGTATGCCTTTTGTTTCCAAAGTTCTTAAAGTAAACCTTATTGAACAGGCTACCAAACTTATGCTTGGAGTCGCCGCCGAAAAACCTCATAAATCGGCTTTCGATCTCGATTACATAGGGATTAAAGCCCCTCAGTTCTCCTTTTCCAGACTGAAGAATGCCGATCCTATTCTCGGTGTTGATATGGCCTCAACGGGTGAAGTAGGATGTATCGGTGATAATTTTTACGAGGCAATATTGAAGTCAATGCTGAGTGTGGGGTACAGAGTCCCTAAAAAGAATATATTGCTCTCAACGGGTCCTATGCGGTCAAAAGTAGAGTTAATTAATTCCTGTCGTATGCTCCAGGAGAGAGGATATAATCTGTTTGCAACCTTCGGCACCCATAATTTTCTGAAATTAAATGGTATTGAATCCACACCCCTTCACTGGCCTGATGAAAATAAACAACCCAATACCCTCGACTATCTGAGTTCTGGAATGATTGACCTGGTTATAAACATACCGAAAGATTTGTCTGAAACGGAATTATCTAACGATTATACCATCAGGAGGAGTGCAGTGGATTATAATATTCCACTTATTACCAATGCCCGGCTTGCCAGTGCTTTTTTAATCGCAGTATGTACAATTAAAATGGAGGATATAATGGTGAAAAGCTGGGACGAGTATTAGAAATTTACTTATGTAAATGAGCAATTTCCCGGCGAGCATAACGTAGAACCGAGTGATAACGAGCTTCGCAACCGCACGCTGTCGCTGAAGCTTTCCGCGAGCGTAGAGTAGCTTCAGCGCTCGCGGAAAGCTTTATGCGAACGCGGTCACGCCTGTGTCCACGGTACTCCGGGAAATGCCGCTTAAATCCATGGGATCCCTCGCTATTTCCCGAAAGCTTTCGGGACGGGATCAGTTCGGCTAAATGATTTTGAAAATCAAAATCATAGTCTCACTGACATTATTGACAGACACTAATTAATCCTCAAGAGCATTAGCCCCAGAAACAATCTCCAATATTTCATTGGTAATACTTCCCTGGCGGGCTTTATTGTAATCCAGCCTTAGTTCCTTAATAAGCTCTGTAGCGTTATCTGTAGCTTTATGCATTGCCGTCATTCTTGCACCATGTTCAGATGCACTGGAATCCATCAGAACTTTATGAAGCTGTAATCTAAGGCTTTTTGAAATAAGTTCTCTGACGATATATTTTTTTGAGGGTTCAAATATATAGTCTATATAAGTCGATTTTACCGGTCCTTCGACCGGTTCTTCAAGTTTGAGGGGTAAATACTGTTCGACGGTCAGTTTTTGTACGGCTGCGTTTATGAACTGATTATATACAAGGTCTATGCGGTCATATTTACCTGAAATGAAAAAATCGATTAACTCTGATGCAAAAGTAGATATATCATCATAATTTATGTTGTCGATGATGTCATTGTTGGTCTTAATAACGTTATAATCACGCTTTTTGAAATGATCTGCCGCTTTTTTACCAATCATGTACAGATCCAGCGAATTATCCATTTTCTGTTTCCGGTACTCCCCATTCGCAAGTGAAGTGGCTTGCTTAATTATGGTAGAATTAAAGTTGCCACAAAGACCTTTGTTGGAAGTGATGACAACAAGTAAAACTTTTTCAACTTCCCTTTCTGTTACAAAAGGATTTTCTTCGTCCTCCCTTAATGTTTCTCCCATGGCAGAGATTATCTTTGAAAGCTTTTCAGCATAGGGACGAAGTTGTGTTATGGCATCCTGGGATTTTCGCAATTTGGAGGCAGCCACCATTTTCATGGCGCTGGTGATTTGCTTTGTAGAAATTACCGAAGCAATCCGGGTACGTATTTCCTTAAGATTTGCCATTTAATCTTCGATTCTTTTTACTTATTTTCAAATTTTGAACTTACTTCCTTTGCCACTTTTTCTAATGTAGACGTTATTACATCATTTATTATTCCATTGGCAATACTATCCAGCACATCTCTATGCTTTATCTCGAGAAGTTCGAGATAGTCTTTCTCAAACTGCTTTACGCTGTCGATAGGAACACCCGATAGTAAGCCCCTGGTGCCGCAATAGATGATTGCCACCTGTTTTTCAACGGCCATAGGTTCATGGAGACCCTGTTTCAGTATCTCAACATTTTTAGCTCCTTTGTTTAGTACGGCCATGGTTGAGGCATCAAGATCGGAACCAAATTTTGAAAAGGCTTCCAGTTCACGAAACTGGGCCTGGTCAATTTTGAGCGTGCCGGCAATCTTTTTCATGGGTTTTATCTGGGCATTTCCACCTACCCTGGATACGGAAATCCCAACGTTAATTGCGGGCCTGACTCCTGAATTGAATAAGTTGGTCTCCAGGAAAATCTGTCCGTCGGTGATTGAGATCACATTGGTTGGTATATAAGCAGAAACATCACCAGCCTGGGTTTCGATAATAGGAAGAGCGGTTAGTGATCCACCGCCTTTAACCATTGGTTTCAATGCTTCCGGCATATCATTCATCTGTTTTGCGATCTTATCGGATTCAATGATCTTTGCCGCTCTTTCAAGCAATCTTGAATGCAGGTAAAAAACATCGCCGGGGTATGCTTCACGACCCGGGGGTCGACGGAGTAGCAACGATACTTCGCGGTAGGAAACCGCCTGTTTGGAAAGGTCATCGTAAATAATAAGTGCGTGGCGACCAGTATCTCTGAAATATTCCCCGATGGTGGCTCCTGCAAAAGGGGCATAGTATTGTTGAGCTGCCGGATAAGCTGCTGTAGCCGCCACAATTACGGTATAAGGCATTGCTCCCATTTCTTCAAGGGTTTTGGCAACATCAGCAACAGTAGATCCCTTCTGACCTATCGCAACATAAATACAGTAAACAGGCTCACCCTTCTCATAAAATTCCTTTTGATTGATAATTGTGTCGATGGCCACAGCTGTCTTGCCTGTCTGACGGTCTCCAATGATAAGTTCACGCTGTCCTCTACCAATTGGCGTCATGGCATCAATTGCTTTTATCCCGGTTTGAAGAGGTTCCTTTACCGGTTGCCGGTAAATTACACCAGGGGCTTTTCTTTCGAGAGGAAGCTCTATGGTATCTCCCTTAACCGGGCCTCTTCCGTCAATTGGTTCTCCCAGGGTATTGATGATTCTACCCAGCAAGCCTTCACCAACTTTGATAGATGCAATGCGTTTTGTTCTTTTAACCGTATCGCCTTCTTTGATCAATTCGGAAGATCCGAGAAGCACGGCACCCACATTATCTTCTTCAAGATTCAGGACAATGCCCATAATGCCGCTGTCAAACTCTATCAGTTCGTTAGCCTGAACTTTCGAAAGACCGTAAATACGGACAATTCCGTCACCTACCTGTAACACTGTACCTACTTCTTCAAATCCTATTTCGGTTTCTATACCCTGAAGCTGTTTCCTTAGTACTTCAGATACTTCTGCAGGTTTAATTTCAGCCATTGTTCTGTTTTAATTTTCAATTGGGGTTTCTAATAATTTCTTTTTTATCTTTGCCAGGCCGGACTTTACACTTGCGTCGTACTGTTCGTCCTCAACTTTTAGGATAAAACCTCCGATCAGCTCAGCATCAACCTGCTCAACCATTTCAATTTTTGATCTGTAAGTATCCTCAAGCAATGAAATAAATTTTTTTCTGTTATTTTCCGATATATGAAAAGGAACCTTAAGATTTGCTGACTTTATTCCTTTATCTTCCCTGTATAATGCAATGAAATTCCTTATTATACCTTCCAGGTAAGTTTCTCTCCTATTGGTGAGGACCAGGTTATAAAATCTCATGCTTAACTCAGATATGTTTTCACTGAAAACTTTTTTTATCAGGGCTTTTTTTGTGGAAGTTTTTATTACCGGACTTTCAATATATTCTTTGAATCCCTTAACTCCGGAGGTTGACTGTATCAGTTTCATATCCTTTAAAACAACTTCAAGCAAATTTTCTTCCTTACCGGAAAGAAAAAGTGCTTTTGCGTATCTTACAGATATTTTACTATCATTCATAATAATTGAAGGGGCTAATTTAATTTGATATCATCAAGTAGCTTATCTACCAACTTCTTACCTTCTTTTTGGTCCTGAAGTTTTTCCCGGAGGATTTTTTCAGCAATTTCTACCGAGAATACCGCGATCTGATTTTTTATTTCGTTCAAAGCCGACTTTTTCTCATTTTCGATACTCTGCCTGGCAATTTCGATGGTTTTCTTTGCCTCCTGTTCAGCTTTTTCTTTGGCTTCAGCGATAATTTTATCTTTTACCTCTCGGCCCTCCTTCATGATCTTATCCTGTTCCTGTCTGGCCTTTAACAGGTTACGTTCGTTTTCTTTGCGCAATTGTTCCATTTCTTCTTTTGCATTATCGGCAGCCTTAAGGGCGGAACGTATACTTTCTTCGCGGTTTTTTACCGCATTATTGATTGGGTTCCAGGCAAATTTCTTCAGGACAAAAAGAAGTATTGAAAAGATAATTACTGTCCAGAATATTAACCCTATTCCCGGTTTTATAAGATCCATGGTATTATAATTTTAAGCTTCGTTTTCCACTTTCTGTACTAAAGTTTTTTTAGCTAAAATAGTCTGTCAATAGAGTAAAAAGTTGGTTTAGAACCGAACCGCCAGATGGCGGTGAGATCAGTAAAGCTAATGTTTGAGGTCAAAACCTGCCCCGTTCTTTAACAGGGATGTGCAACAACTTTAATCCGCATTATCCGCCGCTGCGGATTCGAGGAAATAATATTTTTGCAGCAATGCAGGTCTCGAACATTAAGGACAGACACTAAATAGTACCGGGTCAATAACCAACCGTCACTAACCCGGCTTTTAGTCTAGGCAACAAGAGCAACTACAACAGCGAAAAGAGCAACACCCTCAATAAGTGCTGCTGCAATGATCATTGAGGTCTGAATCATTGAGGCGGCTTCGGGCTGACGTGCAATCCCATCTATAGCCTGAGCTCCGATTCTTCCAATGCCCCAGGCTGCACCTATCACTGATATCGCTGCTCCAATTGCTGCTAATGATATTCCTTCCATAATACTAAATTTAAATTATTAAAAAAACAATTATACATGAACGTGTTTTTTTGCCGCCAGTCCTATGAAAAACGCCGACAGCAATGTAAATACATACGACTGCAGAAAAGCCACGAGTATTTCCAGGGTGCTCATAAATAATACAAAAGCAATGGATACGGGGGCAATTGCTATAGTCTTGAATATGAAGATTAATGATATTAGACTAAGAATAATAATATGACCGGCTGTTATATTTGCAAACAAACGAACCATGAGAGCAAAAGGTTTGGAAAACATTCCCATAACTTCAATAGGTATCATAATCGGTAAAAGCCAAAAAGGTACTCCCGGGGGGGCAAATATATGTTTCCAGTATTCTTTTGTACCGTTAAACTGGGTGATCAAAAAAGTAAAAATTGCCAGAACCATTGTTACCGCAATATTTCCTGTAACATTGGCACCAAAAGGTATAAACGGTGGTATGAGGCCCATGAGGTTATTTATAAGAATGAAGAAGAATACGGTGAGCAAATAGGGCATGAAGCGTTCATATTTCTCTTTCCCAATATTGGGGATGGCGATTTCATCTTTGATAAAAACGATCATAGGTTCCATGAAACCATTTAAACCAGAGGGAATAACCAGCTTTTTCCTATGGTAAAAATTACCCATTCTGACAAAGAGCAAAACCAGAAATATTGCAGCGAAAATCATTCCGGCAACAGTTTTGGTAATAGAAAAATCGAGGGGTAGATAGGCTTCACCCGTTTCGGTTTTTTCAATGATTTTACCCTTATGTGGCTCTTCATGGGAGATATAAAAGTTATTATACTCATGTCCGTGGGCAAGCCTGGAAGACATAAAGAACTGCAGGCCCTGATGTTTGCTGTAGAGAATTACAGGCAGGGGAACACTTACATGTTTGCCTGCCCTGGTTGTCCATAAATGCCATTCATGCGAATCCTTGATGTGATCAAGAATGAATTTTTCGGCTGAAAAATTTTCCGGCTGTTCTTCATGTACGTTTTCTGCAGATTCGGAGTGACCATTCTGGGTATGATCATTGGGCTGCTCCTTGGCGTTAAGAGAAAGTGAAATTAAACTAAGAATAAGTATTGCTGTACTCCGGCAAAATAATCTATTTCCTTTTCTCATCAGTTTTAAACTGGTTTTTCTGTTTTAGTACTTTGACAAAAGTAATTAAAAGATATATAGTAAATGCTAGATATGCCCCAAGAAATCCAACCAGGAAATGCCATGATAGTTCCTCCATTAACAGAGCAAATACTCCAAGCAGAGCCAAAAATAATAAAAATTTAAGACCCAGTGCTGAGAAAGTGTGTAAAAATCCTTTACCGTTGGTTTTTTTTATCCCCCTGTAAAAAACTGCAGTTGAGATTAGGGATATTACATAAGCACCTGTAATAAGAATTAAAACATCCCGAAATGCCAGGTCGGATGAAAAAAAATTTATGATAAGATATCCAAGTCCAATGAGCGCCAGATAAATAAGACTGAGAAAAAGATAGTGTTTTGCTGATGAAATCAAAACTGCGATTTTTTATATTTATAAATTATTTGTTTCCCGTCCAATATTTTATTTTCGAAAATTGATGAAATCCTTCAGGGCGACATAAATGGAGAGAAAAACTCCGAGAAGGGAACAAATAATGACAAAAAGAGGCTCTCCTTCATTGAATTTTTCATCGAGTTTCAGTCCACCCCATACAGCAAACAGGATGACCGCGATCATCTGAAAAGCTAAACCGGTATATTTAGCATATGCTTCAATGCCGGATTGATTACTTTTCTTTTGATCCTTTCTGTCCTTCTTCTCTTCCAAATCCTGGCTGATTTGATCCTGTCATATCGCATTTTCCGGTAAACACAGCTCCTGGTTCTATTGCCAGTTTATTTGTTGTGATCTCCCCCGTCAATTTTGATTTAGCTCGTAGTGATAATAATTCGGAAGTAAAAACATTACCATCAATAGTCCCTTCAACTTCAAAGTTTTTACAATGGACTTCACCGTTTATTTTTCCACTTTCACCAACTATTACTTTTCCTTTGGTATTTAATATACCTTTCAGACTCCCATCAACGCGAATATCCCCGTTAGAAGTCACATTACCTTCAATGGTAGTTCCGGAACCTATCAGGTTGATTGTCTGATTATCAACATCTATATTCTTAGCCATTTTTTTGTCTATTTAAAAGTCTGAAAATAATGAACGATCAAAGATAGAAAATATTTAATAAATAGTAAGGCACTTCGCAGCTAAGTTATATCAATAGTGTATTGCTTCATGGTGAGCCTGAAGATACGGGGAAAAGTGTAAAATGGGAGGATTGAGGGAAGTGGAAAAAATACTCAACGTTAACCCTTACATTACTGGCTGTTATATCCCCATTTCAGATAGACCGCTCCCCAGGTAAAACCTCCGCCGAAAGCAGTAAGAATAAGGTCATCTCCTTTCTTAAGCTGGTCTTCCCATTCCCAGAGGCACAAAGGTATGGTGGCGGCTGTGGTATTGCCGTATTTTTCAATATTTATCATAACCTTTTCTTTGGCCAGACCCATTCTGCGGGCGACTGCTTCGATGATCCGCATATTTGCCTGATGGGGAACCAGCCAGAGGTTGCTTTCCGGAGTAAGTTGGTTTCTCTCCATAATTTCAACGGATATATCCGCCATTTTGGAAACAGCTACTTTAAAAACCGCCTGTCCTTCCTGATATATATAATGCCATCCTTTATCAACCGTTTCGTGAGTAGCAGGGTGAAGGGATCCGCCGGCCTTCTGATAAAGATGCTTTGCTCCGCTACCATCGGTTTGTAGGATATGATCCATGACTCCGATACCCGGATCTCCGGTTGGCTCGATCATCACGGCAGCAGCAGCATCGCCAAATAAAGGACAGGTGGTTCTGTCGGTATAATCGGTTAATGACGACATCATATCGGCACCCACAAGTATTGCTTTTTTATAGGCACCGGATGTTACCATTCGGTTTACTGTTTCCAGACCGAATAAAAATCCGGAGCATGCTGCAGCAAGATCAAATCCCCAGGCATTTACCAGTCCGGCTTTATGAGAAACCAGATTTGCCGTGGATGGAAATGCCATGTCGGGAGAAATTGTAGCAACCACAATAAGATCTATATCTTCAGGGGAAGTATTGGTTTTTTTCAATAATCCTTTTACCGCTTCGGCACCCATGTCGGAAGTAGCTTTTCCTTCTTCTTTCAGTATCCTTCTCTCCTTGATTCCGATGCGTTGCATTATCCATTCATCGGATGTGTCTACCATTGTACTCAGTTCATCATTGGTAAGCCTGTATTCCGGTAGCCAGGCATTCACTCCTGTTATTGCCGCTCTGATATTTCCCATTTTTCAATAGCTTCTTTAATAAAATTAACAAGGTTGTTCCTGGATACGTCCCAGGTATGGAGAACCATATTTTTAATGGCCGTTTGATTGGATATCCCATGCCCCACAATTACAGGCTTGTTCACACCTAAAATAGGGGTGCCTCCAAAATTTTCAAAATTAAATAATTCGAAAAAATCGTCTGTAATTTTCCTGCTTTTAATTACCTGATAGAATCCTTCCGCTTCTTTTAATATTACATTACCCACAAAACCATCACAAACCAGTACGTCCGCACCAGGGTTGGTAAAAATTTCATTTCCTTCCACATTGCCTGAAAAAACAAAATCATCCGACTCATTCATGAGCTGATAAGCCGATTTTGAGGTCAGATTTCCCTTTTCTTCTTCTTTCCCGATATTTATAAGGCCAATCTTTGGCTCTTTGATTCCGTTCATGCTCTTTACATAGGCTTTTCCTATTATGCCATACTGGTAAAGAACATCAGGGCGGCTATCCGGATTAATTCCTACATCCAGTAAAACGGAATGGTTCTTCGTAAGATTGGGTATAAGAGCGGCGATGGCCGGCCGGATTATTCCGGGTATAGGATTAATAACCTGTGTGGCTCCTATCATCATTGCACCAGTGTTTCCTGCACTGCAGAAAGAATCGATTTCTCCCTTCCTGAGATGACTGAATCCCTGGTAAATACTTGATTCTTTTTTCTGAAAAAATGCTTTGTATGGATGGTCCTTCATTTCAACCACCTCAGGACAATGATGTATTACCATGCCCTCAAGGCTTAATCCATTATCTTTTTGATACTGAAGAATTGTTTCTTCATTGCCAAAAAGGATTAATTCGACATCTCCGGGTATTTCTTTTCGTGCAAGAAAACTACCTGCAATAGTAGAATCAGGGGCGTAATCGCCACCCATAATGTCTATTCCTATCCGCATATCGGGAAATAATGCCAGAGCAGCAATTAAGTAATGTCGGTTTCCTTATCAATTACAAGTTTGCCCTTGTAATATAAATTTCCATCTACATAATATGCCCTGTGTCTTTTATGAACAGTGCCTGTAGTCGGACAAGTAGATAATGTCGGAGCTTCAGCCTTGTAATGGGTCCTTCTTTTATCCCGTCTGGTTTTTGACGTTTTTCTTTTTGGATGTGCCATTTTATTACAATGTTAATTCTTTGAATTTAAATTTTTTAAAACATCCCACCTGGGATCAGTTTTCTCTTCTTCTTCCGGTGGATGCAAATTTTCAAGTTTTCTTATCATTTCTTCATCACAACCAGGCATGTTATCTTCATTATCCGGATGGATCTTTTGCATTGGCAGTGATAATACTGCAAATTCATAAATATACTGCGCTACATTAAAGCGGGTCTCTTCTCTTGGAATAGTGATAACAGAATCTGAAATTTCTTCAAATTCATCCCCGAAACGAACAATAAGCTCGTTTTCTGTCTCTACCTTATGTCCGAATTCTTTCAGACATCTGTCACAGTTTACATCTAAACTCCCTGTGATCACAAATTTGAGTTCGAGAAACTGAGCCCTTCGGTTCAGCTCCAGGTGGATCTTCAGATCACCGCCATGTACCTCAGGATTATCAAAAAACTCAAAAAAATCATTCCCGGCTTCAAACCCGTAATCATATATTCCTTCTTTTAATCCGTAAAAAGGAATCAGATATTCATCTTTCAAACTCACCACGTCAATTTTTTAGTGGTGCAAAAGTATAAATTTATATTTACATAGCAAATAGTTTTTGCTGAATTCCTTGAGCAACAAATTTTTTGACGATTCTATAAAACTGGTATGCCTGAAAACAATTTGCGCTTTAATGAATGAATCAAACACAAAACAAGCTATAATTCCTTATCCATAGTTTCGATTAAGGCATCGATAAAATAATCATTTTTGGGAATATACTTTGTTGCACCGGCCTTGAGAAAATCATTTTTCAGTTCTTCATCCTCCCTTGCGCTAAGTATAATAACAGGGATATCCGTCCGTTCCTCTCTTATTTTATTAAGTGTCTGAAGTCCGTTCAATGGATTATCCATCGCTGATTTGAAAACATGGTCCAGAATAATAAGATCAGGATTAAGGTAAAGATTTTCCAAACAGGCCTCTCCCGACTGAAAAGTCATGATTTCGCAATCATCACGATTGTTTATTGTGTATTCCAGTAAATTCAGAATCATTTTATCATCATCCACAAAGAAAACCAGCTTCTGCATTTATTTGATAGTTTTAGAAATACTGAACTACAAATTAAATGTTTCTTTCATGCTCTGCAAGAATTATTTTTGATTAATTGATAAAAAAAAATCTTATGAGTTCATAAGTATCAGAAATAGAGCTGTATAATAAAAACACAAATTTTGTTCTACTTTGACAGATTTGCTGAACAAACCAATTTTTATGCGTTTTTCTCCGTCCCTTAAGGGTGAATGGAGAAAAATATTCCTTTTCACTTTGGGGTTTTAGGGTGAAAACAGGAAGATTTTCGCAATCTATCCGATATCTG
Source organism: uncultured Bacteroidaceae bacterium (assembly GCA_964426915.1). Taxonomy (GTDB): domain Bacteria; phylum Bacteroidota; class Bacteroidia; order Bacteroidales; genus CAYRTD01. Next base: position 26,503 of record CAYRTD010000012.1, read on the forward strand.
CGTTGCGCGCCTTGATCTCGAACTTTAGCTTCGCTGAGCTCACCGCCAATTGGCGGTTCGGTTCTGATCCAGACATTGGCTTTGCCTGGTCCGCAGTCTCAGTTCGGAATCATACACCTAATCTAAGGGCCGGCGAGATTTTCCGGTATAGCATTTTAATGTAACTTATTTCACCATTAGCCGTCCTATACATGAATTTGAGTGAATCTTTACTAATATCAAAACTATCATTATGATCCGCACAGAGCAAATATCAAAGATTTTCAGGTCTTCTGATGTCGAAACAACAGCCTTGAATAAAGTAAACCTTGAAATTGCTGAAGGTGAATTCGTCGCCATCATGGGCCCTTCCGGTTGTGGTAAATCAACCCTTCTTAATATACTGGGTCTTCTGGACAACCCTACATCAGGAAATTTTTTTTTTCGTGGAGAAGACTTAACGGGTATGGGAGAAAGGGCAAGGACAAAAATCCGCAAAGGTAATATTGGCTTCATTTTTCAAAGCTTCAACCTCATTGATGATCTCACAGTATACAAAAATGTTGAATTGCCTTTGGTTTATATGGGAGTTGGTAGTGCCGAAAGACAAAAAAAAGTAGCCATGGCCCTGGAGAGAATGGATATCCTTCACCGGAAAAATCATTATCCACAACAGCTCTCCGGCGGTCAGCAGCAAAGAGTGGCAATCGCCAGAGCCGTTGTATGCTGCCCCAAAATGATCCTGGCCGATGAGCCCTCAGGGAACCTTGATTCCCAGAATGGAAATGAAGTTATGAACCTTCTTAAGGAAATGAACATGGAAGGATCTACCATTGTAATGGTAACCCATAATTCCGATGATGCGGAAAAGGCAAACCGGATAATAAATCTTTTCGACGGAAGTATACTTACGGAAAATATTAAAAAAGCAGTCTAAATCTTTATATATTATGTCCCTTATTAAAAATTATTTCAAAACACTGTTCAGGTCGTTCAGAAGAGATCTGTTTTATTCTCTGATTAATCTTTTCGGTCTTGCCATTGGACTGGCCTCGGCATTTTTAATATTTATCTACCTTCAGGATGAGCTAAGTTATGATAAACATTTCGAAGACCATGAACGAATATACCGGCTGGAATCCTTTTTTTCCGTAAAGGGGAAACCCGATGAATTCGCCATCACCCAGCTCCCCCTGGGGCCAACCCTGAAAGACGAATATCCTGGTATTGAATCTTTTGTGAGGTTTCTTCCGGGAGGTACAACTATCTTTGAACATAATGAGACGGTATACCAGGAAGATTCTCTCATGCTGGCAGATAGTAATGTTTTCACATTTTTTGGCATGGATCTTTTATTCGGAGATCCTGAAACCTGTCTGAAAGAACCCAATACTATCGCTTTGTCATCATCCCTGGCAGAAAAATACTTCGGAAAGCCTGATGTTATCGGAGAACAGCTAAGGGACAATGAGGACGAATTATATACCGTCACTGCGGTATTTAATGACTTACCGCAAAATACACATATCCGCTATAATGGTATAATCTCTTCTGCAAGTATTGCTAAGGAAATAGGTGAGGAGAGATTTAATGACCGAAGTGCTGGGGCCTTCTGGAATGTTCAGGTTTTTACTTTTGTTAAGATGAAGGCAAATACCTCTTTTAATGGTATAGTCGATGAATTTCCTGCGTTTTATGATAAATATATGAAACCGGTGGGGGACCAGATAGAAGGAAATTTTGAACTAAGAGGTACATTGCTTGGAAATATTCATTATCATCCCAAAAAATTACAGTATGATGCTCCCATTGGAGAATATAAATATTTATATATCCTCGGATCAGTGGGAATATTTATACTTCTTATCGCAGGTATCAACTATATGAATCTTTCAACAGCAAGATCTTCAAGAAGATCGAAAGAAGTAGGTATGAGAAAAGTAACTGGAGCCAGCAAGGCTTTGTTGATACGGCAATTCCTCAGTGAATCCGTATTGCTTTCTCTCCTGGCAATGATTGTGGCTTTTTTGATCATTTTGTTGATTTTACCTCTTTTCAATAATTTGGCAGGAAAACAATTCCTAGCAGTTAAATTCCTTCAGCCCAAAATTATTTTTGCTTTTTTAGGAATTTCGATATTCGCCGGATTACTTTCCGGGTTATATCCGGCATTTTATCTGTCCTCCTTCGACCCCATCAGGACCTTAAAAGGAAGCATGTCTAATAAACCATCCGGAGGAGGTTTAAGAACGGTATTGATCGTATTTCAATTCATGATCTCCGCAGGTCTTATAGTGGGAAGCCTCGCTGTATCCAGTCAGCTAAATTATATGCAGAATAAGGATCTGGGATTTGAAGAAAAAAATCTTATTGTATTAAGTATCAGAGATACTACTGTACGGAGAAACCTTGAATCATTTAAACAGGAACTGGAAAAAAATCCCATAATAATTAAAACAGCAGCCTTCAGGGGAGGTCCTGGTTCTGATATGAGTAAAAATGTCATGAGGGTAGAATCCGATAACAATGAAATGGAAGACGTAGCTATCAATAATTTCACTGTCGATCATGATTATGCGGAACTAATGGGTTTTGAGCTCGATACCGGAAGATTTTTTAATAAAGAAATGGGCTCTGATGTTGAAAGTGCCTTTGTTATCAATGAATCCACAGCCAGTGAGTTTAACTGGCATTCCCGGGCCCTGGAGAAAAAAGTACATTACGGAGTCAGAATCAACGCACCTCCTGTCCGTTCAGGTGAAGTGATAGGGGTTGTGGAAAATTTTAATTATCAGTCACTCCATAACCCTGTAGACCCCGTTATGATGGCTCTGGGTAATAGTAATATGTCCTTCACCAGCCTTGGGATACGAATCACCGGGGGAAAAGAAAAGGAAGCAATCGACTGGATAAATAAAACCAGAGAAGACTTTCAGCCCTATTTCCCACTGGATTATTTTTTCATGGATAAAAAACTGGAAGAGTCATATCGGGAAGAAAAAGTAATAAGCCGCGTATTCAGATCATTTACAATCCTGACTCTTTTTGTTGCTGCGCTTGGACTACTTGGATTATCGGCCTTCATTACCCAGCAACGTACAAAAGAGATTGGTATCCGGAAAGTAGTTGGCTCCCTCCCTGAACAGATCACAGGACTCTTTTTAAGGAGATTTATGCTATGGGTGCTAATAGCAAATCTAGTGGCCTTTCCACTCGCATATTATTTGGTAAACAAGTGGTTGCAGGATTTCTATTACCGTGCGGAAATCAATTTGCTGATATTCCTTTGGGCGTTGTTAATTACTGTTATTGTTGCTGCAGTTACAGTCTCCTATCAAACTCTGAAAGCATCCAAAATGCAGCCTGCCAGAGCATTAAGATATGAATAAAGAGACAGTTTCGCCAATGGGCGGAATTGATGCCTGGTTAGCAGAGATGTGTATGCATACATATCTCTGCTTCCTTTTTATGGACATTTTTCGTTTCTTTGTTCGTTATGAATTCAACACAGGAAATAAACGGTAAGTATTTTATTAAAAACGATGCAATCCTCCCGGCAGAAGATTTCATTGATGAATTTCTGAAATCCGGTATTAATGTATATGAGGTTCTTAGAGTGATTGAGTATGTTCCCCTGTTTGTGGATGATCATTGCAAGCGTTTTTCCCGTTCTCTGGAAGGAAAGAAAATAGTTTTTTTCTGCCATCCGGAAAAATTGAAAAAAAAGCTGGAACTCCTTATCCAAAAAAACGGACAGCGCTATGGTAATATTAAAATCGTTTATCATTTCCAAAGCACGGAAGATTGTTTTCTGACCATTTATCCCGTTAAGCATATTTATCCGGAGGAGACGGATTTTAAAAACGGGGTAAATACTTCTCTCATGCAGGAAGAAAGACCGGACCCTGAATTAAAAAGCTGGAGGCCAGGATTCAAAAAAAAAGTTAGGGAAATGAAAATGGAGAATAATGTTTTTGAGATCATCCTGATGAATCATGAGGGTATTATAACCGAAGGCAGCCAGTCAAATCTTTTTTTCATTCATGATGATAATCTCATAACCGCCAGGAAAGAACGAATTTTGGCAGGGATTACCCGGAAATATGTATATGAAATATGCCATTCGAAAAACCTAACGATTATAGAAAAAGATTTTAAAAAAAAGGATATCCTGCATTTTCAGTCCGCATTTCTGAGCGGCACTTCACCTAAAATTCTCCCTGTACAATCTATTGACAATTATAAATTCGATCCCTTTCATCCTCTTCTGAGAATGATCATGAAGGAGTATGATAAGATCATTGAACAGTATATCGGAAATTAACGAGTGTCTGTCAATAAAGTCGGGTGGAGGAGGCAGTCTTACATGTAACTCTTTATTTAAAAGAGCCAATTCTCCATGAAACTGCACCTTCAGGTTCAACTTCTCATTTAGGCTTCTTTTTGTTTTTTGAAAAGCTTTGCCCGATATAAATTGAATTTCATATCTTAGCGTAAAATATACGTTTACTAATTTGGCAAATTATCAAAGTCAATAATAAAATTATATGCTATGAAAAGAATTCTTTTTATTTCTGTAATTACTTTGTTCCTTTTCAGCTTTTGCAGCCGGGAACAGGATACTAGCAAGGAACCCCCCGGGTATGATTTTCCTTTTTATAATCCGGAATTGAGCCTGGAGGAGAGAGTAAATGATCTTGTCGGAAGACTCAGTCTCGAAGAAAAGGTACAACAAATGATGTACGATGCACCTGCTATTGAACGGCTGGGTATACCGGAATACAACTGGTGGAATGAGGCCCTGCATGGTGTTGCCCGGACTGGCAGAGCCACTGTTTTTCCCCAGGTTATAGGTCTGGGTGCTACATTTGATAAAGAACTGATGCATAAGATTAGTTCTGCTATTTCTGATGAGGCCAGAGCCAAATTTAATATCGCCACATCAATTGGGAACCGGGGACAGTATGCCGGGCTCACCTTCTGGTCACCGAATGTAAATATTTTTCGCGATCCCCGTTGGGGGCGTGGTCAGGAAACCTATGGTGAGGACCCTTACCTCAGCGGAGAATTGGGCACTGCATTTGTAGAAGGTCTTCAGGGTGATAATCCGGATATAATGAAAGCTGCAGCATGTGCAAAACACTTTGCAGTCCATAGTGGTCCTGAAAAATTGAGACATGAATTTAACGCAATTGCCTCTCCACGTGACATGCAGGAGACTTATTTTCCTGCATTTCAATCTCTGACAAATGCAGGTGTGGAAGGGTTTATGTGTGCATATAACAGAACCAATGATGAACCCTGTTGTGGAAGTGATTACCTGCTAACAGAGATCCTTCGCAAGCAATGGGGATTTGATGGCTATATTACCAGTGATTGCTGGGCAATCGTAGATTTTTATGAAGGACATAATTATTCGGAAACCCCTGCAGAGGCAGCAGCACTTGCGGTGAAGAGCGGGGTGAACCTGAATTGTGGAAGCGTTTATTATCCCTATCTTATTGAAGCTGTTGAAAAAAATCTTATTAGTGAAGCAGAGATCGATGCTTCTCTTAAACAATTATTAAAAACACGGTTCAGACTGGGCTTATTTGATCCGCCTGAAAGTAACCCGTGGAAAGATCTTGGAGAAGAGGTTATTAATTCTCCTGAACACAGGGACCTGGCGTTAAAAGCAGCTGAAAAATCTATGGTCCTGCTGAAAAATGATAATGTCTTGCCAATAAAAACAGATATAAAATCCGTTTATCTTGTGGGACCACACGCTAACAGTACCGAGGTATTGCTTGGCAACTACTATGGACTCAGCGGACAGATGGTAACTTTTATGGAAGGTATTACTTCTAAGGTAAGTCCCGGAACTACCGTTAACTACAAACAGGGTTTCTTACTCGACCGGGAAAACATAAATCCTATCGACTGGTCAACTGCCGATGTAGCTACGCATGAGATTACTTTTATTTTTGGAGGGATATCTCCTCTTCTGGAAGGTGAGGAAGGTGAAGCTATTGCTTCGGAATATGCCGGAGACAGACTGGACTATGGTATTCCGGACAATCAGGTAAATTACATAAAAAAGATGAGCGGCCTTAAGGATGATAATCCTATTGTATTGGTTCTTACAGGCGGAAGCCCTGTTGATGTAGCGGAGGTTGAGCCTTATGTAGACGCGATTATTTACGCATGGTATCCGGGAGAAGAAGGAGGCAATGCTCTGGCTAATCTGGTTTTCGGAGAGACATCCTTTTCAGGTCGTCTTCCCCTCACATTTCCCCGGTCGCTGGATCAGCTTCCTGAATATGAAAATTACGATATGGAAGGAAGAACCTATAAATATATGAACGAAGATCCTCATTATCCCTTTGGTTACGGATTGAGTTACACAAACTTTAAGTATGAATCGGCCGGTTTATCTTCAGATGAATTGGACAGGGAATCTGAAGTTACCGTAAGCATTGAGCTCAAAAATACAGGAGATCACAGCGGGGAAGAAGTTATTCAACTCTATGGTTCTTTTCCTGAAGCTGCTAAAGGAGCGCCGAATTACCGGCTGATCGGCTTTAAGAGACTGACAATGGATTCAGGTCAATCAGATGTGGCAGAATTTACTGTTTCAGCGAAAGACCTTGAAACCTACGACGAAGCTGGTAATGCAAAATTAGTACCTGGTACCTATAAACTTATTGCCGGTGGAGCTTCACCTATGAAAAGAAGCAAAGAGCTGGGAGTATCGTTTATTGAAACTGAGATACATGTTAGATAGAGCCTCGATACCCGACTTTATTGAAAGACTAAAATAGGATTAAAATGATCTACCGATATTTTTCTTCCTGATCTTCCATCAAACTAAGATAACTGAAGTACCTCGATTCAAAGATTTCGCCGTTTTCAAGTGCTTCGATCACAGCACATCCTGGTTCGTGAGTGTGATTGCAATTGTTGAAACGGCAATTATGTGATTTTTCAAAGATTTCAGGAAAATAATGGAATAGCTCATCTTTATCGAAATCGATAAGTCCAAATCCTCGAATGCCGGGTGTGTCAATAACCGATCCACCAAAAGACAGGGGATGCATCTCTGAAAAAGTAGTGGTGTGTTTGCCCGTTAGATGAGCTTCAGAGATCTCCGCCGTTTTTAGATTTAAGGCCGGATCAATAACATTAATAAGCCGGGATTTCCCTACTCCCGAGTTTCCTGCGATAACATTAACCTTATCCTGCATTTTTTCTTTTACAGGTTCAATGTTTTCCTTATTTAATGCCGAGGTGTGAAAAACAGAATATCCGATATCCCTGTAAACATGCATCATTAGGTCCAATTCTTCAAAATCTGCTTCATCATACAGATCTGTTTTGTTAAAAACGATATTCGCCGGAATATTGTAGGCCTCTGTTGTTACCAGAAAACGGTCGATAAACTCTGGGTAGGTTTTTGGGGATCTCAAACTTGCAATAACCCATGCCTCATCAACATTTGCAGCTATCAACTGATATTCCCTGGATAGATTTGATGCCCTCCTGATGATGTAATTTTTTCTTTCTTCAATGTCGGTAATGATCCCGGTATTATCCTGATTTTTTGAAAAAACAACCTTATCCCCTACTGCCACCGGGTTGGTGGCCCGGATCCCCCGGATCCTGAACTTACCTTTTATCCTGCAGGGAATAATTTCATTTAAGGATTTAACCGTATACCAGCTCCCTGTGGTTTTTATGACTATTCCTTTCTGCATAATGAAAAATTTATGTAAAAATAAGGAAAATTGGATAGAATCGGTTAATATAAGCTTACTGGCAGAACCCGGTTCTTTTCCAATATCTTTAACTTTGTGGCCATTTTTAAAATATCTATTTTTGATCCCAAAAAATAAATTCATGTCTCTGAAAATTATCTCCTACAATGTTAATGGCCTGAGAGCAGCCATAAAGAGAGGACTGCTGGACTGGCTGGAAAAGGAAGATCCCGACATTGTCTGTTTCCAGGAAACCAAAATGCAGGAAGAACAGGTAGATAAAATGGCCTTTGAAATGATGGGTTATTACCAGTACTGGAATATGGCCCAAAAGAAAGGATATAGCGGAGTGGGGGTCCTCACTAAAATACGACCGGATAAAATTGTTCCTGACATGGGAATTGAAAAATACGATAAGGAGGGACGGCTTTTACGGCTGGATTTTGGGGATATAAGCCTTATTAATTCCTATTTCCCCTCCGGCTCAAGTGGTGATGTGCGGCAGTCTTTTAAGATGGAATATCTGGTGGATATTCAGAACTATCTTGTAAAGCTTAAAAATGAACGGCAGGATATAATCGTTTGCGGCGATTTTAATATATGCCATAAAGCTATTGACATCAACCATCCGGAAAGGCATAAAAAATCATCCGGTTTTTTACCAGATGAGAGAGCATGGATGGATACTTTTGTTGAAAGCGGGTTTATTGATACTTTCCGGGAATTTGATAAAAATCCTGATAAATATTCCTGGTGGAGCTACAGAGCTAATTCAAGAGCCAAGAACCTCGGATGGAGAATCGATTATCATATGGTAACACCAACCCTCCGCCCTGTATTGGAAAATGCGGGTATCATGTCAGATGTTGTACACTCCGACCATTGTCCTGTATGGATTGAGCTTGATCTTCCCTGGAAGAGTCTGTCAATAGAGTCAGGTGTCTGGTCCCGATAGCAATAAGCTTTCGGGACGGGATCAGTTCGACTAAATGCTTTTGAAAACCAATATCTTAGTCTCACTGAGTAAATCGGACATTATGGACAGGACTAGTGTCTGAAAGTAAATACATGTTTTGCTGAAGTGCTTGAGAAGAAAGCGTCTTTTCCTGAAAGCACATATAATTGTAATACCTGAATATTATGAATGAGAGATCCAAAGTACTGAAGCATCTGGATACGCTTGCCATTAATTATGAAATATATGAGCATCCACCCCTTCCTACAATAGAAGATGCCATCAGGCACTGGAAGGACATTAAAGCCACCCATTGCAAAAATCTTTTCTTCAGGAATCACAAAGGTAATCGTCATTACCTCGTGATTATCGAATATAGTAAGAACCTGAGCATTCATGATCTGGAGAAAAGGCTCAAACAGGGTAAATTGAGTTTTGCTTCGGAGAAACGAATGCAAAAATACCTGGAGGTAAATCCCGGATCAGTATCTGTTTTCGGGTTGATTAATGATACGGAAAACCATGTTCATCTGTTCCTCGACGAGAATCTCAAAAAGGCACAGTTCATTTCTTTTCACCCGAATGATAATACGGCCACTATCGTAATTTCTTTTCAGGATTTTGAAAAATTCCTGATTGCCACGGGAAATAGTTATGAATATCTGGAATTGTATTAGTTTGGGTAGTTCTAAGGAGGTACCTACCCACTAATTAATATTCCGGGCGTAATTTTCCTACTTCGTCCTCCGTTATGGCTCCTGAATTATTTCCGAAGCTGTTGCGGATATAGGTTAAAACAGCGGCTATTTCCTTGTCGGAAAGAAAACTGTGGGGAACCATCACCTGATTGTAAACTTCACCTTTAACGATTATTTTACCCTGCATTCCATTAAGAATGATGTTGATTAGCGTTTCTTTGTCTCCATTAACGGTTTTGGTTTCCGAGAGGGGAGGAAACATTCCCGGATTTCCTGATCCGTCAGACTGATGACAGGCAAGACAATATTTCTTATAAACCTCTTCGCCTTTTTCGAGGACTTCCGGGGAAATTGACTTCCGGGTTCCGGGAACTTTTTCTCTTTCATGGGAATTCGCCTGGTTTCCGCAAAAGGTAAAGATTAGGAACATCAGAATGAAAAAAGAGAGTCTTTTGATCATTGGGCTATGATTTAGGCATATAAATTTCAAATAATACCCGAAAACCGGGATCTTATTATCAGCTTTAAAAACGTTCTGAAACGTTTAAAGATAAATATTTTTTTGACAATAGAATTTTGCTGTCTTATCCTTTAAGATTTTATTCTTCATACCGGATATTCCATACTTTGCCATCTTTCGAGTCCACCACATAGAGAGATCCGTCGGGACCTTCTGCCACTCCACAGGGACGGTAAACTGCATCGCCAGGACTCATTACTTCATCAACCCGGTCGAAATTATCCGCAAATATTTCCCAATCGCCCGAAGGATATGCACCTTCGAAGGGTACAAAAACTACATAATACCCTCTTTGCTCTAAAGGACTGCGATTCCAGGAACCATGAAATGCAATAAAAGCTCCGTTTTTATAACGTTCCGGAAATTGATCACCAGTATAAAAAACCAGGTCATTTGGAGCTATATGACCGGGAAATGCCATGACAGGGTCGGTTTTTTCCTCGCACCGATCTGTCTTTGTTCTGTCTCCTCCATATTCCGGCGCCAATAATTTCTTGTTCTCAATCTGGTTATAATAACAATATGGCCAGCCACCGTCAGCACCTTCTTCAATCAGAAAAAATTCCTCTGCCGGGAGAAGGGCATTTTCTTCTTCGGAGTACATATCGGGAAAGAACTGATGCAACTGGTCGCGACCATGCTGGATCACATACAAATGACCGGAATTATGATTCCAATCTAGAGCTACAGAGTTTCGGAGGCCTGTGGCATATCGGTACGCATCTTTCATCTGGTCCTGATTGGGAGTGTCATCTTCAAAGCGCCAGATACCGGCCTGTCTTTCAAGCTGAGGGCAGGGATCCATGCCGGGTGAACCCTTTGTTCGCATCTGTTCCATACAAGCATTGGAAGGGGCTCCAACATTTACATACATATGTCCTTCATTATCAAAGGTAAAGGGTTTTACTGCATGCTGGTTTTGATCCGGGAAGCCGGTTGCAATAATTTCAGGATTCGGATCCGGTAGAAGATTTCCGTTTTGCAAGGGATATCGCATAACCTCAAGATCGGAACCAAAATATAAATGATCTTTATGAAGACCGATACCGGTTCCCGGATAATCCCCAAAATACTCAATGATATCTGCTTCTATATCATTATTCGTATCGCGAAGGGCAACTATCCCCCCTCCATTATTGATACTTCGCAATGAAACATAAATGTCACCATTATCATTCACTGCAATATGTCTTCCAGCTCCAAGTGATTCGGCCACTACATAAGCTTTAAAACCTTCCGGTAAATCAAGAGTGGAATCTAAAAGTGCATCTTCGGAAACTTCCTGTCCGTTATTTTGTGTATTACAGGACAGAAAAAAGGATAGAAATACCAGCAGTAGAAATAATAATGTGTTTTTCATAATCCGGTTTATTAAATGTTTTTTAATTTCCTGAAAAAAACCCTTTTCAGAAACCCGGAAGAAGCTCATTGTTCTAAAAAGGCGTTTACGGACAAAACAATGTTTCCCGCAAATAGTTTTATCCGAGGTCCAACGAATTAATTTTTTTTGCTGGCTTACAAAAAAACCGTCTCATTTATTTTGAGACGGTTTTTTTTAGATATGATATGTAAATTCAGAAAGACTCAGTTAATATCTCTCCCTTTCGACATAGTGTGTATGAAGTAGTTCATGAGATTTATGACCATTGGGTTTGCCCAGAAAATCTTTGTAGATCTCTGTAATTTCAGGATTTTCGTGAGATTTGCGAACAGGCATTCCCATGTCTTCTTCATAAATCGCTTTAGCTCTTGCATCGCGAATTTCCGCATTCGTCGGTATGGGCTGACCACCTCCTCCGAGGCATCCTCCCGGACAGGCCATTATCTCAATGAAGTGATATACTGCTTCTCCGTTTTTCACCTTATCCATTACCGCCCGTGCATTTACAAGTCCGTGGGCGACTGCACATTTTAATTCTGCTCCGTCCAGGAATTTCCAGTCATCAAGAGGATTTTCAATTTTAACAGAAGCTTCACGTACACCTTCCATTCCTCTCACAGGAGTAATATTAAGGTTTTCAAAGGGGACTTCACGCCCGGTTACCAGTTCATAGGCGGTACGCAGTGCGGCTTCCATTACTCCGCCGGTTGCTCCGAAAATTACAGCGGCTCCGGAAGATTCTCCCATGAGACTGTCATATTTCATATTCTCCAGACGGTCGAAATTAATACCCGCCTGACGGATCATCCTGGCAAGTTCACGTGTAGTAAGAACATAATCTACATCTTTATATCCGCTTGATCTCATTTCCGGTCTGTCTGCTTCATATTTTTTAGCAGTACAGGGCATTATCGACACACTGACAATGTTTTTGGGATCAATTTTCCGTTTGTTTGCATAATAGGTCTTAGCGAGCGCCCCAAACATCTGTTGCGGTGATTTGCAGGTAGAAACATTTTTCAGAAAATCGGGATAGGTATGTTCGATGAACTTTATCCATCCGGGTGAGCAGGAAGTTGTGAGAGGCAAAGCTACATCTTCCCTTTTATCTACAAGTACATCTTTAAGCCGGGTAAGTAATTCGGTACCTTCTTCCATTATTGTAAGGTCGGCAGTAAAGTCAGTATCCAGTACGCTATCGAATCCCAGCCGTTTTAGTGCAGAGACCATTTTTCCTGTTACTCTCTGCCCGGCTTCCAGTCCCAGGGCTTCTCCAAGTCCAACCCTGACTGCAGGAGCAGTCTGAACAACAACATGCTTATCAGGATCCAGGATAGCATCCCATACTTCATCAATATAATGGCGTTCTACCAGGGCACCGGTAGGACAACGGTTAATGCACTGTCCGCAATTAGTACAAACCACATCATGCATCGGTTTGTCGAAGAAAGAGCTGATCTTCTGTTCGGCACCTTTGTTGGCAACTGCAAGGGCATTCACTCCCTGGAGTTCGGCACATGTACGCACGCATCGCTGACAACGAATGCATTTGCTGTCATCTTTCATCAGGGAAGGGGAGGTAATATCAATCATAGATTCTGCATCCCCGATAAGATCCAGGAAGAGATGATCTCCTACACTGTATTCATTCGCAAGGGTTTGTAATTCACACTGACCATTCTTATAACACTTGGTGCAATCGGCATTGTGCTCGGAAAGCAATAATTCAATGATATGCTTTCTTGACGATCTGACGGTCAGACTGTTGGTGTTGATTTCCATGCCTTCCGATACAGGAGTTGCGCAAGATGCTACCAGTGCTTTTGCTCCAACCTGCTCCACTACACAAACCCTGCAATTACCGGCAACACATAAGTCCTGGTGATGACATAAAGTAGGTATTCTGAAGTCCAGTTCTTTGGCAGCATCCAGTACAGTTGTTCCTTCTTTTACTTTTACCGGAAGTCCGTTTATTTTTAAATTTACCATGATTATTCCTGCTTTTAGAATTTTTTTAATAAATGATTTCTTCCTTGAAATTTACCACAATCGATTTGAACGCATTTCCCACCGACTGACCAAGTCCGCATTTGGATGCTGATTTCATGGTCCCGGCAAGTTTGATAAGTTCATCAAGATATTTCGAATTTTTATCTCCCCTTTTTACTGCTTCAATTCCCAGTAAAAGTTGCTGACAGCCTACACGGCAGGGAGTACATTGTCCACAGGATTCTTCAGTGAAGAAGTCAAGATAATTGTGCAAAACATTATACATAGATCGGGAAGAATTGAAGAGTTTCATAGATCCACCTGTGGGAACCCCTTCGAAGCCGATAATTGTGTCTTTGAATTTTTTTCTGGGCACGCAGAATCCGGCAGCACCACCTACCTGTACAGCTTTGCTGTCACCATCTCCAAATTCTTCCACGAAGCGCTCAACTGTCATCCCCAGTTCCAGTTCATAAATACCGGATTTGGGGGTATCTCCCGAAACGGAGAAAACTTTTGATCCCCTGGAATCCGTGGTTCCCAAATCTTTGAACTTCTTGGAACCATGTGCGATGATCTCAACTGTGTATACCAGGGTTTCAACATTATTAATAACCGTCGGTTTTCCGAAAAGTCCCGATACAGTCGGATAGGGAGGTTTATTTCTGGGTTCTCCTCTTTTTCCTTCAATAGATTCGAAAAGTGCGCTCTCTTCTCCGCATATATATGCACCCGAACCTAATCGTAATAATATTTCAAAATCATAACCCAGATCTTTCAGGCGGGAATGGAAAAACTCAAGCTCTTCTGCAAGCCGGGGTACCAGGAATTTGTATTCCCCTCTTAAATAAATATACCCTTTTTTAGCACCTATCGCTTTGCCTGCGAGGGCCATTCCTGCAAATACTTTACGCGGAACCTGATCCAGGATCTGGCGGTCTTTAAAAGTGCCGGGCTCTCCTTCATCTGCATTACATACTACATATTTGTCGCCTTTTTCAGCAGCAGCGAATTTCCATTTCATGCCTGTTGGAAAGCCTGCTCCTCCACGCCCGCGAAGTCCGGATTCAAGAACTTCCTTAATAATCTCCTCAGGCTTCATTTTAGCAGCCCTGGTAAGAACTTCCAGTGTACTGGTCTTATCAAAAATAAGATCAACTCTTTTTAGTTTAGCCGTTTTCATAATTAATATTTTTTCATATTCTGATGGAGAGTATAACGTGAATACCTCCGATACATGTTAACTTTTAAATAATTATTTTTTCAGATACTCCTGCAGTATTTCTGTGACTTTTGAAGGGGTTAATTCGGTGTAGGGGGTATCGTTGATAAGCATTGCCGGCGCTTTATGACACCATCCTATGCAATTTGCTTCCAGTAGACTGAATTTCTTGTCTGATGTTGTCTCACCCACCTTTATTTTCAGCGTTTCACTAATGGTATTGAGAATATCATTTTTTCCCTTCATGGAACAGCTGATGGTCTTGCATACCCTTATCACATACTCTCCTCTTTCTTCGGTATCGAGGAAGGAGTAAAAGGATGCTGTGCCATATACATCAGCAGCGGAAATGTCCAGTTCTCTCGCTACGTTAATTAATGCGTCATCCGTGAGAAAATTAGCCTCAACAATAAGATCCTGAAGTATCGGGATCAGATTCTCTCTTTTCCGTCCGTGTTTCTCTGCAAGCTGCTTTACGAGCTTATTATGTCCTGCCATAATTGTGAATTTACTTGATTAATACTAGGTTATAGGAATGTGTGTTATTTATATAACAATATCACACCTCAAAGTTATCATTTAATTGTGAATCAAATAACAATAGAAAGCAAAATTTGCTGTTTAATCGAAATTAATAATTAATCTAAATAAAATTTATGGATATTTTGCTGAAAATATGAATGTAAAGAGATTCGAAAAAAATTAAGTCTTTATTGTCACTCAAATTTACAGATTTATAAACTATTTGAATGCAGGTGCGTTTATAATAAAAAATAACCATGATTATAAGCCATATTGTAGCTGTATCCAGGAACTGGATTATTGGAAAAAAAAAGGGTTTGCCCTGGAAAATGCCTGCTGACGCACAGTATTTTCATGATGTCACCATGGGACATCCGGTAATCATGGGCAGGAAAAATTATGAAGCCAATAAAGGTGCTTTGCCGGGGAGATTAAATATTGTGGTAACCCGCAGGAGTGATTTCAGACCTGATGATGCTATGGTTGTGAACAGTATCGACCAGGCCCTGGGAAATGTAAATCACAGGGAAGTGTTTATTGTCGGTGGCGGTGAAATTTACCGGCAAACCCTGGATATTGCCGACAGGATCTATTTAACTCTTATTGATACTGTTGTTGAAGGGGATACCAGCTATCCGGAAATAGACTTCCGGGATTATAATATAGTGTCTGAAGAAAAGCATGAGGCGGATGACGAAAATCCATATGATTGGACTTATTATATTCTTGAACCCAAAACTTAAATAGCAAATTATATATTGAGTAGGATGAATGGGGATTGGGGAGTAGGGGTTAGGGAGTAGGGATTAGGGGGTTTGGATTGGGTTTCTTTCATTTTTTATTATCCGGATCCTTTGTCTGCACAGATATTCCTTCCAGCAGATCCTTTCCCCCCCAGGTACCCCCGGAACGATATGGCCGAAAGCGTGCAAACATTTCCTCAGTATACCAGTTCAGTGTGCGGGTTAGCTTTATCGCTTCAATATGTTTTGGATTTTGATAAGCATAAGCATTCATCGCGGCTTCATCTTTCCAGATGCTGAAGGTAGCCATTTGTTTAAGTGGCCATTCACCAATACCTACAGAAAGAAGAAGTCCTTCCTGATCTTTTAACGGGGCACTGACTGAAGGTACTTTTTTCCAGAATTTCAAGAGATGACGGGAGGCGATGGTTGCCCTTGTAATTACTGAGATAATTTCACCGGCCGGAGGATGTTTGTCCGGAATGAAAGGTTGTTTTCCGTCCCATGTGCCGTGCACTCTCAAACTTTTCATGTAAACAGTCCAGATCTCTGTGGAATGTTCCCGGTATTTTTTAAAAAGCGCAGAATTATTAAGAAAATCATCCGCTTTCTTTTCATCCTCCCATACGCCAAGAAAACAATAGGTTGAAAATTCGGGTGAAGGTTTAAAACCATTGCCGGCACCGGTACCCAATACCTTATAGAACTTTAGTCCCGGTATATTTTTTACATGAGGATGGGAGAGTTGCATCATGGTAAAGCCCCAGTATTTATTCTTGAAACCATGGTAATGAATGAAGGAAAAAGTAGTTACCATTTTATTGTTTTTTGAAACAGAGTTTAAGGAACCGGCTCTTTAACTGGCAATTTTTGTATTTCATTAGATGAAATTATTAAAAATTATTCACTACCTGAGTTGTTGGAAAAAACTATGAACTTATTTTCATGTAGAAAAAGCTTTAAAAACTACTCAATACTAACTAAAAAGTATGAGAGATAATTATTAAACGATTGTCTATCTTTGCGATAGCAAAAGATATCATCCGTACCGATAAGCCAAAGCGAAGCTAATGTTCGGGATCAGTTCGACTAAATGATTTTGAAAATCAAAATCATGGTCTCACTGAGTATATCGGACATTATGGACAGACACTATTTAACGGCAAACCTCACTTCAAATCAAACCTGTCAAGATTCATCACTTTATTCCAGGCCTTCACAAAATCCTTCACAAATTTTTCCTGTGAATCCTCAGATCCGTAAACCTCAGCAAGGGCACGTAGCTCTGAATTTGAACCAAAGATCAAATCCACCCTGGTGCCGGTCCACTTTGGTTCCTTTGTTTTACGGTCCTGACCTTCAAAAACTTCTTCATCCTTTGAAGTTGCCTTCCATGTTGTACCCAGATCGAGCAGATTCAGGAAGAAATCGTTGGTAAGGCTTTCCGGCCGTTCCGTGAAAACTCCGTGTTTGGATCCATCCCAATTCGTGTTAAGAACCCGCATTCCTCCTATGAGAACAGTCATCTCCGGGGGTGTTAATGAGAGCAATTGGGCTTTGTCAATCAGCATCTCTTCTGTTGATAACTTGTATCTGACATTTACATAATTGCGGAAGCCATCTGAAAAAGGTTCGAGAGCTGCGAAGGAAACCACATCAGTTTTTTCCTGGGAAGCATCGTTACGACCCGGGGTAAATGGGACCGTAATTTCTTGTCCTGCATTCTTTGCGGCTTTTTCTATTCCTGCACATCCGGCGAGAACGATCAGGTCGGCCAGTGAAATTTTCTTTTTACCGGATTGGGCATCATTAAACTCTTTTTGTATACCTTCAAGTGCCTCCAGTGCTTTAGCAAGCTGATCCGGGTTGTTCACTTCCCAATCCTTTTGCGGTTCAAGACGTATATGTGCTCCATTTGCACCGCCTCTCTTATCGGAGCCCCTGAAGGTGGATGCGGAAGCCCAGGCTGTTGATACCAGCTCTGAAACAGAAAGTCCCGAGTTTAGAATTTTATCCTTCAGTTCAGATATGTCCTGATTGTCGATCAATTCGTAATCAACTTCAGGTATTGGATCCTGCCAGAGGAGTTCTTCAGAAGGCACTTCAGGACCCAGATAAAGGGAGCGGGGGCCCATATCACGGTGGGTCAGCTTAAACCAGGCACGTGCGAAGGCATCTGCAAATTCATCCGGATTCTCATAGAAGCGTCTTGAAATGCGTTCATAATCCGGGTCCATACGCAGAGACAGATCGGTGGTAAGCATCATAGGAGCATGCTTTTTATTGGGATCATGTGCATCAGGTACTGTATCCGCACCTGCATCAGCTTTGGGTTTCCACTGGTAAGCACCAGCCGGACTCTTGGTAAGTTCCCAATCATACTCAAACAGGTTCTCGAAGTAGTTATTGCTCCATTGTGTGGGTGTCTTTGTCCATGCTCCCTCAATACCACTGGTAATGGTATGGGTACTATGCCCCTCACCGTGAGTGTTTTTCCATCCCATTCCCTGTTCTGCAATACTTGCCGCAGCGGGTTCCGGGCCAACATATTTGCCGGGATCTGCGGCACCATGGCATTTACCAAACGTGTGTCCTCCAGCAATGAGCGCCACAGTTTCTTCGTCATTCATTGCCATACGGGCAAAGGTCTCACGAATATCGGTTGCTGCTGCGACAGGATCCGGTTTTCCGTTAGGACCCTCAGGATTTACATAGATCAAGCCCATCTGTACAGCGGCAAGTGGATTCTCCAGATCGCGATCGCCTGAGTACCGCTGGTCATCGAGCCACTTACCCTCCGATCCCCAGTAGATGTCCTTCTCCGATTCCCAGACATCTTCACGTCCGCCTGCAAAACCAAAGAGTTTGAATCCCATCGATTCGAGTGCACAGTTACCGGCAAGGATCATCAGGTCGGCCCAGGAAATTTTCTTTCCGTATTTCTTTTTGACCGGCCAGAGCAGTAGTCTTGCCTTATCAAGATTTGCATTATCGGGCCAACTGTTCAGGGGTTCAAAACGTTGGCCACCCGAGCCTCCGCCCCCACGACCATCATTAACCCGGTATGTTCCTGCACTGTGCCAGGCCATGCGGATAAAAAATGGTCCGTAATGACCGTAATCGGCCGGCCACCAGTCCTGTGAAGTGGTCATTAGTTCAAATAGATCTTTTTTCACTGCCTCCAGATCGAGTTTTTTGAACTCTTCTGCATAGTTAAACTCTTCTCCCATCGGATCAGACAGGGAGGAGTGCTGACGCAGGATATCCAGATTCAACTTGTTAGGCCACCATTCACGGTTTGAGGTACCTCCGCCGGCCCCGTGCTTTGGGCTTGTATCTCCCATTGGGGGTTTACTCTTTACATTCGTATCCCATACGGATGCGTCTGTTCTTTTTTTCTTTTTCATGTATGATTGATTTTAATTAATATTTCGAATTCAACAGAAGGTATAACTGAAAAAACAGTTTAAAAGTTCAAAGGATATCTGTCATATTTCTGCTCCGGCAGTTTCTGAATTATGCGAAAGAGCACTATTCATGTAGAAATATAAAGCTGAAATATATGCAAAAATTTAAACATATGGATGTTAAGCTATCTGTAAAACCGATCATTTATAATCAGTTCAAATAACACAGGAATCACCCGCCAGCCATCCGGTAGAATAAGCGATCTGCAAATTATAACCTCCCGTATCCCCGTCGGCATCAATGACCTCACCGGCGAAATACAACCCCGAAATAATTTTTGATTCCATCGTTTTAGAGGAGATCTCTTTTAAACTAATGCCACCGGCAGTAATGATCGCTTCCCTGAAAGACCGGGGCCGCAGGATTGTGAACCTTAGATTTTTTAAAAGGATACGGATCGATTTACGTTCTTTTGCAGAAATTTGGTGGCATTCTTTTTCAGGATCCAGCTTCAGAGTTTCAATAAAAACAGGAATCATGGCGGAAGGTAACCAGTATTTGAAAACACTAAGGAGTTTCTTTCTGCCGTTTTCATTAAGATCCCTTAGCAAGCGGTTGTCGAGTTTTTGTTCATCAAGTGCGGGTTTTAGGTCAACGCTGAGCTCTACCATGTTGTTTTCTCTGAGTTCATCCACGGCAAGTCTGCTCAGGGTGAGTATAATGGGACCAGATAAACCAAAGTGCGTAAAGAGCATTTCTCCAAATTCCTCTGCAACTTTCTTTTCGTTCACCCACAAAACTGCCTTAACATTTTTAAGGCTTAATCCCTGAAGCTTTTGAGCGGTATCTCCTTCTGTTTCAAGCGGCACAAGAGCTGGGCGGGTATCTTCAATACTATGACCGCACTGCTGTGCTAATTCATATCCTTCCCCTGTCGATCCGGTTGCCGGGTAAGACTTTCCCCCGGTTGCAAGAATTACTTTTGCCGCCTGGATATGTTGCCCGTTTGCCTGTACACCCCTGATCTGATTGTTTTCAAGCCAAAGTTTTTCGACCCGGCAATTGTTGCGGATTTCCACACGGTTTTTCATGTTCCATTGCAAAAGAGCCTGTAAAACATCGGCCGATTTATTGCTGGCGGGAAAATATCTGCCACCCCTTTCAAGAACGGTTTCCACTCCGTATTCTTTCAGGAGTTTTAGGATATCTTCAGCATAAAACTGAGAAAATGCATAACGCAAAAAGCGGCCATTGGGGCGGACATGTTTTATGAACTCCTCTGCACTTCTGTCGTTGGTGATGTTACACCTTCCTTTCCCCGTGATCAGGAGTTTGCGACCCGGTTGTTTCATTTTTTCCAGCACAAGCACTTTCGCTCCTTTCTCAGCTGCTCTTCCTGCTGCAGTAAGACCGGCTGGTCCGCCACCAATCACTATAAGGTCGTAAATATTCATGCTGTAAAGCTAAAAAAATGATGTAAAGGTACAATGAGAGAGAACACAATGTTCTCAGGCGTCTTATTCTGCGGTCGCATTCAGGAAATACTCCTGGGGCATTAAGAGGTTTTGAGAGTGCCCCCGCTGTATCAATGTGAAATATAAAGCTGATGAGCTTTAATGGAGAGATCAGTTTAAAGTTACCCCAATAAGTCTTAATTAATTATTTCAGCGAGAGTGTAAATGAATAGTTATGCTCTTCACGGAGTTCAAAATCCATGACCGTATAGGTGTCAATATTGACCTCTCCATTTTTTTCAATAGTCATTACTCTGATCATGGGTGTATGATTGGATTTGTCGGGAACTTTGGTTCGTTCAAGTGCGGGAATATGAAGATAGTGTACATTTTCAATTTTTTTTGAGTGGTTTACCCTGTCCATATCCATGTGAAGATCGCCGGAGATGATCATACCAAGATTAGGCTGTGAAATAACTTGATCCCTGAAGAGCAGGTTATGGATTCCTTTATCAGGCTTTTCGGGATATACACCAATCTGAGCACCGTGCACCACCAGTATTACCGGTTTGGGGGCCAGTCGCTGAATTTGTTCAAGAATCCATGTGGCACCTTCATTGTCAAAATCGCGGCCGTGATCAGGCGATGCTAAAACAAAGGCCAACTTACTGTGATTAAGAATGTAACTCGAGCTAACAATATCACTGTTCCATTTTTTGGCATAATACAGATATCTTTCTATGGTGCTTCCATGCTCTTCGTTTCCCATTATTGGATAGAAAGGAACTTCAAGATTTTCAAGCACATCTGTGGCAGCTTCGTACTGGATCTCGGTCCCTTTATGGGCAATGTCGCCAACACCTATTACAAGATCCACAGCTTGTGTTTGGTTAAATCTGTTAATTTGTTTCACAGCCGCATCCATATACGGAAATTCAGCCAATGGTTTTGGTTCTGCATCACCCAAAAATGCTATCCGTAGAAGTATGGAATCATTATGAGAATGTAAACCGGTAAGTGAAAATTCTGATACTTCTGATTGATCGGTTTTTGTGGCATTGACCTTGTTGCCTGAATCATTGGTTTTATCTGTGTAGGTTCTGCAGCCTGCCAATAATAATGTAAGGAAGACGATTGCAATTCTCAGGGTTGAAATCATTGGGATAATTTTTTCAGAGATTTATGATATGATGTTAATTGAACAATTTCATTCATTATCGAGGCTTAGAGGAATATATTTGTTAAAGCCCGAACCCCCTTTGCTTCCTGCATCATAAATGATCCCGTATAGGGGAGAATTAGGCTGGCGGTAAAGAATATTTCCCCTTAACCATGAACCATCAATGTTCCGGACAATCCTCCGGGCATTCGGTGTGTGGCTGAAATCCTCGATTATGGCAAGGTAAATGTCCCTGTCTTCTTCAGAGATGAAAGATAGAATGATCTTGTCTCCCCATGCCACCACATCTGCTCCTGCCTGTTCTGAGTCAACGGCATTGGTTATTACAGGTCTGTCTGATACTCTTAAAGGTTCCGACCAGGAATTGTCGGAGTTTCTGGAGCTTAAATAAAGAAATCCGTCCGATTGCCGAAAAACAGCCACTGTGGTTTTCTTACCGGGTAAATAAATCAGGGGAAGAATTGCTATGTTCTCGCTTTCGGTTGTCCCCAGATTATCAGCAATCTGTTGCGGCCGGGTGAATGAATTATCAGGTAATATTTGCCGGTGCCATCCTTTACCGTCCATGCTTTTGTATACAATATCTACAGTTCCATCAGGAAGGTCAATGAGTGAAGGATTGGTAAAGGCCATGGATTGATCATGGCTAAGGTATGTTGCTTTGCTCCATTTGCCCCTGGGTTCCAGAATGCTGAATTTCAACTGATCACCGGCACCAAACGCAGCAATAAGACTGCCATCGGGACGAAGGGCAATATCTGCCGTTTGAGTGGGAGGTTTTTTGTGGGGGGTAATGAGGTGGCTATCCACAATCCACCGGTCTTTGTTTCCATCATGGTCGGAAGTGGCAAAGGCATGATAATATACACCTTCTGATATTTGATGAACGATGTGGATGGTCCCATCTTCGGACATAACTGAACCAACACCTTCTAGATCAGCGATTTGCGGGCGGTTTTCTGCATCGGCTTCCAGCCATGACTGACCGCCATCGGTGGATTTCACCATCATGAAAACAGGGTCGGTTTCAGTAGGTTCCATAATAAAGTACAGCTCGGCTATGCTGTTTTCATAAGGACCGATTCGGGCGGGTGTTTCCACAAAAGTTCCCCCGAGGTGTCTTTTGGGTACATTTACCGAAAATTCGGGAACAGGGCCTGCAAGCGGACGCCCCAGGTGATCGACCATCTGTAAAGAAAAACGATCACCGTCTCTTACCAGCTGGGGTCCGTCTGCCCATCTGCGCACTACTAAGGCGAATTCCCATTCTGTTGAGGCACCTGTTGGCGGTTCAGGATACCAGCCGGGAGTGGTGTAAGCAAGGCTGATGCCTGCACCCGGATTTGCAGGCTTTTCAGATACTGCGATCAGGTCATCGGCTTCTTCACCCAGGAAAAATGCTTCACAACTTACTATACTAACAGGTGGTGAGGCGGATGATTCATAGGGGAATTCCTGGGCTTCTATGTAGGTCCACGGCTGGTTGTTCCATCGGTATCGAAGACTGTATATACGTCGATAAAATGAGCTGTCACTCTCTACTTCGAAACGTATACGAAAGGGGGAATCGACTCTTTGTGCAGGGGCCTCGTTCAGGGCAGATGCCCACCCCCGATCTTCATCAAGATCAATATTAAAATTAGAGCGCACACGAAAAGCGGTAACCCTGTCAGTGGAATAAAAAGAGTCGTTTTCTGTTAATTGGGCATTCAGCTGCGGTGACAGAAATGCATCTGCCATAAGCAGGAAGCTGATCAGAAATGGAAATACTGGTTTCATTTTTAAATCCGTATTTTAAAGTTGTTATGACAAAATAGTCTGCATTTTTTCTAAAGTGTTTTATTTAAAAGGTTTATTAAATACATAAATGCTGAATGAAAAAAACCATTCAGCATTCAGGAATAACAAACTTAGTGTTTTCTTAATACATTCATTTATTCATTTAAGACTTTATGCAATAATTTTCCGTGCTCTATGGCTTAAGCTACTCTAATAATGCAAGAGGAGAAAGCCCACATTTAATATCTCTGAACGCTATAAATCCATTTTTACCCCAAATTGTAAACGCATATTGTAGTACTCTCCCTGCATAAGTCTTGATGAAATCCCCTGATAGTAATACAAAGGCTGGTTTA
>CAYRTD010000013.1:0-48652 GCA_964426915.1 uncultured Bacteroidaceae bacterium
GACTTACTAGATAATGCAAAAACATTATCGACTAACTCCTATGAGCACCTTGATCCCGAATATTAGCTTCGCTAAGCTCACCGCCATTTGGCGGATTCAGTTATGATCCAGACACTCGACTTTATTGACGGACACTATTTATCATTCATTATATATACATCCTCAAAATATTTTTTGAATTATCTTTATGATAATATAGGCAATAAGTGCAATTACTACCAGGGTAACGATGACTCCTATCCAAACCCCTGCCTCAAAAATGCTGCTTATAACATCACAACTGTTTAAACAAGGGATAATAAGTATTAAGAACACGATAAGACTAATTCTGTTAAATCCAGTTATTTTTTTCATATTTATTTTTTTCATCCTTTGTCATATAATTTTCAGTATCCTCAATACCATTTTCAACCTTTTCCACTCGCCCTTTATCGTCCTTGTGCTTAAGTTTTTTAATCCATTTTCTAAGAAAAGGTAATTGGGCTGCCAGTAAGAAAAGCCCTATAAATATCATAATATATCCCAGTGGGATGAATGGAATAAGCATAAAAACACTCCCCATGGCAAGAAAGATTATGCCTGCAACGGGTCTTATATATTTTTTGTATTTAGGATTTATTTTAAACTTCATTCAGATGTTAACAGAACATTATTTACTGAAACAAATAATATTTATTTTGGATTATCTTCCCTTTATGAAAGAGATCAATATTGAAATTACTGCAAGTACAAGTAATATATGAATACGATACCCCTAGACCAAACAAAAAACCAAACAGCCATCCCAAAACCAGGATGACTGCTATGATGTAATGAATTGTTCTCACCTCATTTATAACCTATTGATTTCATCAATGAGTTCTTCTTTTGTTTTCCCGGTTTTTTTCTGTAATCTGCCTAACAACTCATCTTCCTTACCTTCAACATAAGTGAGGTCATCATCGGTCAGGTCACCGTATTGCTGCTTTAATTTCCCTTTTAATTCGTTCCAGTTTCCTTTGATTTGTAATTTATTCATGACACATTTTTTTTAATTAGTAAAAAACTTACACTGTTTAAGGAAACAAAACCATGCCAAAAAATACATTATTCCTTGAATTTCCCGGTTTGTACGTGTAAATGATTAAAAAACAGGTATATGCAGGATGGGTATGAAAGTGAATTGTAGAAAAACTAAACAAAAATTGTGTAGATAAATCCACAGCCGTAAATAGTTATTGTACCATATTGCCCGATATTAATGCTCCCTTCTAAAAGAATGGAGCTGGCCCGCCTGCCATTGCACTGGCCATCCCTGGGCAGGCAGGCTTGATCTTGAACATTAGATTCGCTGAGCTCACCGCCAATTGGCGGTTCGGTTATGATCCAGACACCCGACTCAATTGACAGGCACTAAGAAGTAAGAAGCAATCTTGAATTTTTAAGAAAATGCTCATCGGGGTAAAAGATAAAGATACATGAGCCATCAGCGATTGTTTTAATCAACTCTTTATAGATTGTCATGGGAACTGAGGGGCATCCGAAACTACGGCCGAGCCTGCCATACTTTTTTATAAAGGATTCACTAACGTAATCAGCTCCGTGCATAACTATAGCTCGTTTTTTTGCATTATCATTAAAACCTTTATCCATTCCATGAAGGAACATGGAGAGACCATGTTTGCCATAATAACTTGAACCACTGATATAAAAGCCAAGAGAACTCATGTTTGTTTCAGGAACATTCGAAAATTTTCCGGCATATTCATTGCCTGAATTTCTTCCATGAGCTACCAGGTCGTTGAATAAAACTGTCTTATTTTCTATGTCGATGACCCACATTCTTTTTTCATTGGAGGATAAACTGAAATCGATTACTGTTAGGATATCTCTTTTTAATTCCTCCGTTGCTTTCAAATTTTCAAAACCCTTTAAAGCAAAACTGAAAACTTCATATGAAGGGAGTGTGGAGTTATTTGTGATCAATGCATTATACAGGTTCAGAGTTTTCTGTTCGTAGTGGTTTTCGGGTACTTTCCCGGACTCAGGTTCATGAGCATTAACGTGCATGAACACCAGTAATAGGGCGTAAATCAATATCTTTTTTCTCAACAGTACTTTATTCATATTTTCTTCACTCGGATTTTCATCATTACCAGCAGTAAAATTAAACTGTAAAATATTCAGATCCAAATTATAACAGGGAATTTAAAATTATTATATGGAATTCAGTACTTATAATTGATTTCGTGGAGTGTAAGTTAAGGTGTATTATTATTATTTCTGTGACTTCTGCCTTTTCTTCTAAAAATATCGAATATCCGGAATATTTTATTCCTGATTGTATCTTCTTT
Organism: uncultured Bacteroidaceae bacterium; assembly: GCA_964426915.1. Lineage (GTDB taxonomy): Bacteria > Bacteroidota > Bacteroidia > Bacteroidales > CAYRTD01. The sequence goes on from CAYRTD010000013.1 coordinate 2,334, forward strand.
GTAATCGGGACAGTTAAAAATTTCTTCCGGATTCTGAATTGTACTGAAAACAAATTTTTCTTTTTCCCAGGCTTCAAACTCGGGGTTTGAATACATTTTTTTGAAAAAATTTCCAATTACCGGCATTGCTGTGGATGAACCCTGTCCTTGTTTGAGAGTACTGAATCTTACCACGGGCATTTCACCTCCCACCCATGCTCCTGCAATGACTTCCGGAGTAATTGCAACAAACCATCCGTCAGACTGATCCTGGGTAGTTCCTGTTTTACCAGCCAGATCGCCATAAAGCCTGAATTGTGATCTTATACCGGAAGCAGTTCCTTCGTTTATTACTGAAATTAACATGTGCAGCATTTTCTCCGCTGTTTCTTCCGAAAATGCTTTTTGGCCGGTTATAACTTTTTCATTTCTAAAGATTATATTTCCCTCGCTATCTTCAATCCTTTGTATATATAAAGGTTTTACAATTCTTCCTCCGTTAACAAATGAAGAATATGCCTGAACGAGTTCAAAAAGAGATACTCCCGCTGATCCCAGAGCCAGGGAGGGGACTTTTTCAAGCTCTGTTCCAATCCCGAGGCGATAGGCAGTATTGATCACACTATCTATTCCTGTCTCCATTATTAGTCTGGCAGCTACAGTATTTACAGAATTTGTCAGAGCCCCTTTGATTGAATAATAACCACCGTACTTTCTGTCGGAATTGCGGGGGTGCCAGTTATCGTATTCAGAAAAAGTGATGGTGTCGTTTGAAATATATTTACAGGGAGAGAATCCATTTTCAATTGCCGTGGCGTATAATATGGGCTTGAATGTTGAACCTGCCTGTCTTTTTGAAAGTACATGATCGTATTTAAAGTGTTTGAAATTAATTCCGCCCACCCAGGCTTTTACGGCTCCGTTTTCCGGATCGATTGCCAAAAATCCGGAATGGAGGAAATTTAGATAATATTTGATAGAATCAATTCTTGACATTTTCATTTTTTTGTAACCTTCCCATGAAAACATTTCCATGTGAACACTGTCTGAAAAGATTCTTTTTATTTCCTCTTCACTTGAATTCTTTTTTTTCAGCAGTTTATAAATGTCTGAACGTCTGATTAGAGAATTTATCAGCTTCTCGTCCTCAGACCAGGGGAAATTACCGTTGTAATCCAACTTAAGCAGAGACTGGAGTTCTTTCATCTGTTCCTTTACAGCACTTTCGGCATAAGCCTGGAGCCTTGAGTCTAATGTGGTATAGATTTTCAGTCCACTGGTATATAAGTTATACTCCTTACCTGTTTGCTCTTCGATTAGCTTTAGTATTTCACCAGTTTGCTGTCTTAGATATTCTCTGAAATAGGGAGCAAGGCCCATATGTTCCGTATACCTGGCATATTTAATATTTAGCGGAAGATTTTTGAGGGAGTCAAGAATTCCATTCCGGAGATATCCATGTTTTGCCATTTGTGACAATACAAGGTTTCTCCTGTTGAGAGAATTTTCGTAATGTGTTCTCGGATTATAATTGGCAGGAGCTTTTAGCATAGCCATCAATAATGCTGCTTCTTCTATTTTAAGTACGGATGGATGGATATCAAAAAACCTCCGGGATGCGGTTTCCAGCCCATAGGTATTTTCTCCGAAAGAAACGGTATTCAGATAAAAACTCAACAACTCTTCTTTAGTATAAACTTTCTCCAGTCGTAATGAGATGATATGCTCCCTTGCTTTATTTACCGGTAGGCTTATGAATCTGTAATCAACTCTGGGATACAGGTTTTTTACCAGTTGTTGCGTTATTGTACTGCCACCTCCTGATGCTTCATCACCCAACAGTATCGATTTTATCGCAACTCGTGCAAGACTTTTAAAATCTACTCCATTATGATCATAGAAGCGATTGTCTTCAATAGCGATCAATGCATTTACAATATGTCTGGGAACAGAGTCCAGACTTATGTTTACACGGTTTTTTATGTAATATCTGCCCATCAATACATAGTCTGACGAAAATACCTGGGTTGCTTCGTCCTGGGTAATATTGCGGAGTTCTTCCTTTTCCGGAAGATGACCGAAAGTATGATTCAAAACCAGAATGTATATTACAGAAATGAATAAAATACCTGCTACCGGGAATGAAGCCAGTAAAAGCCAGAAGTCCCGTCTTTTCATCATTCCCCCTGTTTTACGAGCAATATTCTGTAACAGAGGTAAAGCCTTAGCGTAAAGATTTTGAATTAAAGAATTAAAGAAGGAAAGGGTTTTCATGCTGTTAAAATATATACTAAAGCCTGAGTACTCGTAGTAAAAAACTCATAACCACGGTATTTATTATACCTGGAATTCTATCCTGTCCTGATTTCAAAAACATGGGTTGTAATACAGTTGCCGATTAGAAAAGGCTAGAAGTTTTCCTGATTTCGGTAATATTCCATAGCCTTATCCATATTTTTATTCATATCCTGAATTCTGGCTTCAGGGTTGGGGTGAGTGGATAAGAACTCCGGTGGTCTGGGCTGTCCTTCACTTCTGGATATCATTCTTTTCCATAATTCAGGAGCCTCCTGAGGGTTATAACCTGCCATAGCCATGAAGTATAAACCAAGCTCATCTGCTTCTTTTTCATGTTTACGGCTATAGGGTAATACCAGTCCTACCTGTGCTCCCATACCAAATGCTGCCATTGCCAGTTGTTTGGTGGTTTCTTTTTCTTTTTCCAGTGCTTCTGACAGTGCCATACCACCGAGTTGTAAAGCCAATTGCTGGCCGAGTCGTTCATTGCTATGGCGTGCTATTGCATGTGCAATCTCGTGTCCCATTACAACCGCAACCCCGTTTTCATCCTCACAAACCGGCATAATTCCCTCATAAAATCCAATTTTTCCTCCGGGCATACACCAGGCGTTTAGTATATCTCCTTCAAATACGGTGAATTCCCAATCATATTCATCCATTCTTTCTTTCATATTATTTGCCATCATATATTCTTCCACAACCGTAGAAAGATTTTCACCCACTTTTGTGACCATATTCCGGTACTGCAGGTTCCCAGATGTTTTGGTTTCATCCATTACCTGCTGGTAGCTTGAACTTCCGAGAGAGATCATTTGTTGTGAAGAAATGGGAGTAAATTGTCTTCGCCCCGTAAAAGGCACTGTAGAGCAGCCGATTAAAAATATAAAACTTAGATAAACTGTTACTATTTTTGCCATTTTTATTATTTTTTTATTATTAAAACTTAATATTACTTCAAAGTATAGAAGAGTCTGACAATAAAGTCGAGTGTCTGGATCAGAACCGAACCGCAAAATGGCGGTGAGCTCAGAGAAGCTAATGCTTGAGATCAAAACAACGCAGAACCAAGTGATAACGAGCTTCGCAACGCGGTCACGCCTGTCCACGATACTCCGGGAAATACCGCTGATGAGATCCCTCGACTATCTCCCGAAAGCTTTCGGGACGGGATCAGTTCGGCTAAATGATTTTGAAGGCCAAAATCATAGTCTCAATGAGTATATCGGACATTATGCGCAAACATTAGCGTTACATTTTAAGAACCTCTAGCCGGGGTAAATTGTTTACTACCATAGTAAATAAAAAAATGAAGATTGAGATCAATGGCCTGAGTTAAAAAATATAAATACATAGCAGAATTTCAAATGGCCGTGAAATTGAAATGATAAAAAAGAAATAATATCTGTTTATGAAAAAATATATTAAACCTTTTATGGAGATTCTTAAGAACTCCTTTTCAAAATACCGTAAGGACGATCCCATAAAATTAGCAGGAACAACTGCCTATTTTACCATTTTTGCTATCGCTCCTATTTTGATTATAATTATTTCTGTGGTTGGTTTAATCATTAAAGAGGAAACCATCTCACAAAAAATTTATTTGGAACTTAATCGTTTGGTAGGGGGTGAAGGGACTGAATTCGTAAAGGGGCTGGTAAGGAACTTCCAATCTCAGGAAAAAAGTCTTAGCGGGACTATCATAGGATTTGGAATTTTTTTATTCACTTCAACTACTTTTTTTTCCGTACTGCAAAAATCCCTAAATTTTATATGGAGGGTCAGGGCAAAACCAAAACATAATATTCTCAGGACGCTCCTTGACAGGCTTTTATCCTTCGGTCTCATTCTAAGTATTGGTTTTATTCTGATGGTGTCATTATTGATTGACGCTTCTTTATCCTTTTTAAGAGAGTTTTTGGAAAGGTATATTGATGAATATACCTTATATATAATAAAACCTGTCAACATGATCATATCTTTTGGCATAATCACACTGGTATTTGCATTAATTTATAAATACCTTCCCGATACCCGGATAAAATGGAGGGTTATATGGGTTGGGGCACTTGTTACAGCAGTTCTTTTCACCTTAGGGAAATATTTAATAGGATGGGCACTTGGCAGCACAAACCTGAATGTTATATATGGAGCCACAGGTTCTGTGGTCATCTTTATTCTCTGGGTTTTTTATTCCTCAATAATTTTCTTCTTTGGGGCTGAAATTACTCAGCAGTATGCCGAATATTATAATTTTGATATTAAGCCAAAAGATTATGCGGTTCAGATAGAAATTCATGAAGTGAGTGAGAAAGACTAATATTGGCTGTAAAGTGCTAATTGATGATTAATAGGGTGATAGATTTCCCTGACCGATACCATCTAAACCTCATTTTCTCATTTATTATGCGTATCTTTGCAGCTTAAATTTTAAATATATAATATGTTGTCATTTAATGAATTGGGATTGTCTCCCAATTTGCTTAAGGGGATTGAAGAGCTTGGCTTTGTGAACCCTACACCCATTCAGGAAAAAATAATACCACTTTATTTCAAATCAGAAGAAGATATAATTGGTCTTGCCCAAACGGGTACCGGGAAAACAGCTGCTTTTGGCTTGCCGGTTATTGAAAATACAGACCTGAAAAACAAAACTGTACAAACATTGATATTGGCACCTACACGGGAGCTATGCATGCAGATTACGAAAGATCTTAAGGATTTTTCCAAATATGAGAAGGACTTCAGGGTTGTTGCCGTATATGGAGGAGCAAGCATTGACTCACAGATCAGATCTCTGAAAAAGGGAGCTCACATTATTGCCGCAACACCTGGCAGAATGCTTGATCTGATAAATAGAAAAGCTGCAAATATAAGTAATGTTAAAAATGTGATTCTCGATGAGGCTGATGAGATGTTAAATATGGGCTTCAGAGAGGAACTGGATAATATACTAGATACCACTCCGAAAAATAAAAGAACGTTACTTTTTTCGGCAACAATGTCGAAAGAAGTGTCCAAAATGTCGGAAAAATACCTCAATAAACCGGTAAAGATCACTATTGGAGTACAAAACGCAGGAGCCGAGAATGTAAAACACCATTATTATCATGTTCATGCAAGAGACCGTTACCTTGTTCTGAAGAGGATTGCGGATATTAATCCCGATATCTATGGTCTGGTTTTCTGCAAAACAAGAATGGAAACAAAGGATGTAGCCGATAAACTGATAAAGGACGGATATAATGCGGATGCTCTTCATGGTGACCTGTCCCAGGCACAACGTGATCATGTAATGAAACGGTTTCGTGAGCGCTCTCTTCAAATGCTTGTTGCCACCGATGTTGCTGCAAGGGGTATCGACGTGAGTGATATTAGTCATGTTATTAATTATAATTTGCCAGATGATCTTGAAATATATACCCACCGAAGCGGTAGAACAGGAAGGGCAGATAAGTCGGGAGTTTCGATTTCGATCGTAAATTACAGGGAAATTTACCGCATACCTCAAATTGAAAAAATAATCAGGAAGAAACTGGTGAAGATGCCGGTCCCTACAGGACCTGAAATATGTAAGAAACAGCTCTTCAAATTAATAGACAGGATGGAAAAAGCGGAGGTGGATGAAAAGCAGATTGCACCTTTCATGGAAACTGTCAATAAAAAGCTGGAATGGCTCAGCAAGGAAGAGATCATAAAACATTTTGTTTCACTGGAGTTTAACAGGTTTCTTGAGTATTATAAAAATGCCCCCGATTTGAATGATAAAGCGGGTCTTAGCGATGATAAACCCCGAAAAAACGATAGAAAAGGTAGAAATCGTCAGGAAAGACCGGGGCGTTCGAAAGGCAAAGGCCAATATACCAGATTTTTTATTAATGTTGGGAAAAAAGACGGCCTCATCCCCAAAAATATTATCGGGATGATCAATGACAATACACAGGACAGGGATATAAATGTTGGTGATATAGATATTAAGGATAGTTTTTCGTTTTTCGAAGTAGGAGAGAAATATACTGCTAAAATTGCAGGTTCTTTTGATAAGGCACGTTTTAAGGGGAGAAAGGTACAGGTCGAATTGGCTGTGGAAAATGAAAAGATTCGAGAAAAGAAAAAAGGAAAAAGAATAAGAAGTAAAAAAAGGCAGTGATATATTAGCTGACATTTTCTTATGCCCCAAACAAGGTGGTCTAACATGTATCCCGAAATTAAGAAATATTCTTTAGACAGCCTCTAATTGCTAACCCTTTCGGCATTTTAATATATTTTCTTTATGCAGGAGAGATGTGAAAGCAGCATTCGTGCAAGTGGAACGCCGGGCTATCTGTTTAGTATATCTCCGATCGCTTCCATATTCCTTTGATGAAGAATATTTTTTGAGTCGGGTTTGTAAAGATATTCTATGTAGTCATCGTACGTTTCAGTGATTACCCCCCGGACCATTTTCATTGTAGAATTCATCATCCGGTTTTCTTCAGTGAAACCTTCCCTTAATATACCGATGGCTGCGGGTAGCCATCTCTGGGGGAACATATCTGCATATTTGCCATTCGTACGGTATTCGAGTAATTCAGATTCAATAATTTTAAGTGCTGCTTCTTTGCCCATGTCGGACGCAGGTTCGATCCCATTATCCCGGAGATGCCGCTTAAGTGCTTCACCACTGGGATTGATTAACACAATAGTATATGGCTTCTGATTATTGTAAAGCATTACCTGGTCAATAAATTTTGATTGTTCAGTTAAGGCTTCCTCTATACCTTCCGGACTATATTTCTCTCCGTCATCGGATATCAGCAAACTTTTAAAGCGGCCCAGAACATAAAGGAATCCGTCTCCGTCGAGATATCCAAGATCGCCGGTGTGGAGCCATCCGTTTTTGAGAGTATCTTTTGTGGCATCTTCATTATTCCAGTAACCTAACATTACATTTTCTCCTTTAACTACAATTTCCCCCTTTTCTCCCAAAGCCATCTCATTACCATCCTCGTCAAGTATCCTTGTTTCAAGGTTTTCTACCAAAAAGCCTGAAGATCCAAGTTTATGTCTGTGCTTAGCATTGGAGCTGATTACAGGAGAGGCTTCCGACAGTCCATAGCCTTGATACATGGGCATTCCAACTGCATAGAAAAAGCGTTGCAATTCAATATCCAGAAGAGCTCCGCCTCCCACAAAGAAATCGAGATTTCCACCAAAGCCTTCCCTTATTTTGCTGAACAATATTTTATCATACATTTTGACATAGGGCTTCAGGGCTGCTCTCCATCCTTTTCCTTTATCCCATCCTTTTCCGTTATATTTATATGCTACTGATAATGCGTGATTGAAAAGTCTTTCAGTTGATTTTCCTTTTTCGCGAATTCCTTTTTCAATGTTTTTCCGAAAATTTTTGGCAAGGGAAGGAACACTTAAGAGAAAATGAGGTTTTATCTCTTTGATGTTCTTCGGTATATTCTTAAGTGTTTCCATGGGTGTTTTGCCTATTTGAATAGCCGCCATACTTGCTCCGGAAGCGATGATGGAATATATGCCTGCGGTATGTGCAAATGAATGATCCCATGGAAGTATAAGAAGTGAGCAGTAATATTCGGGAATGTTCATCAGGGTAAGAGCCTGTTCAACATTGGCGGTATAATTACGGTGAGAAAGCATGATCCCCTTTGGATCAGCAGTTGTTCCCGACGTATAACAAATATTTGCGATATCGGAAGGTTTTACTGATCTCCAGGTTTTCTCAAGTTTTACGGCATTTTTTTCAAGGAACTTTTCTCCTTTGGCCAGGATATCACCAAAATATATTTCATTTTTACCATATTTTTCACGGGGATCAAGGTAGATAATCTTTTCAACGGTAGGAAGATCATTCTTAATCCGTTCAATTTTATTGGCCTGAGCCTCTGAAACGATGATATATCTCGAACCTGAATGAGTTATCCGGAATTTCAGGTCAGTGCTATCCTGTAGTTTAACCGAAAGGGGGACGTTGATGGAGCCTGTATAGAGCAGACCCAGTTCGCTTACGACCCAGTCGTTTCTCCCTTCTGAAATGAGAGAAGCACGGTCTCCCTTATTGATGCCCATGGAGATAAGTCCTGCAGCAAATTTGTGAACTCTTTCTCTAATTTCTTTATAGGTTGAGGATTTATATTCGCCATTCAGATTTTCCAGCATCATGGTGTTGGAGGCATATTTTTCTGCGTAGCCCTCAAAAAACTCAGTTAGGGTTTTCATATAATTTTTTATAGTTTTCGGCTAAATTATGTTGGTTTCGCAAAATAAGCTAAAAATCCATTTTTTCAAACTTTTTAAAATCTCATCTCTAAAAATGATCAAAATATAGAGATGAACAATATAATCTCCAATATTTTTCTATTTTTGAACTTCTGTATAACCCAAAATTGTTCTCATGAATGCAATGAAAAGAGCCATGAACGAGTCTCCGACTCTGCGCTGGGCCATGCTAATACTTGTTAGCTTGGCCATGTTTGCCAATTATTATTTTTATGATGCCCTTTCACCCTTAAAGGAGGCCTTGCAGACCCGCCTGGGATGGTCGTCTACAAATTATGGTTTTTTCATGTCTGCCTATTCCATACCAAATGTCTTTTTTGCCATGGCAGTTATCGGGGGGATCATCCTCGATAAATTAGGTATACGATTAACAGGTTTTATGTTTATAGTCTTTATGGTATTGGGGTCGGCTATTACCGCTTACGGAGCCACCGATATGTTCCTGAATGGCGGGCCGGGCTTTGATCTGATGGATTCCATCCTTCCTGCTTATCCGGCATCCCTGAAAATGATGGCTTTGGGTTTTTTGATTTTCGGCCTTGGAGCTGAAACCAGTATTGTTGTATTTACAAAGGCAATTGTCAAATGGTTTAAAGGAAAGGAACTTGCACTTGCTCTCGGATTAAATCTTGCTTTCGGCCGGTTAGGAATGGCTGCTGCTATGTGGATTTCACCAAGTATTGAGAATAATGCCAGTCCCTGGCACCTGGCAGTATGGTTTGGCACCATGCTTTTACTTATTGGTTTAATATCATTTATAATCTATATGTTCTATGATATTAAGCTTGACAGGCAAATTAAGTACGAACTGAAACTGGATGAAACAGAAAAATTTAATATTTCTGATCTTGGAAGGCTTTTCACAAACAAATCATTTATTTATATAACTCTTTTATGCGTAACTTTTTACAGTGCAGTATTCCCCTTTGTTAAATATGCTCCGGATCTTTTATCCAATAAGTTCGGCATGGATACGGAACTTGCCGGAAGGATCACATCAATTCTTCCCTTCGGAACAATATTATTTACGCCACTTTTTGGCATGTTCACTGATAATAGGGGGAAAAGCGCAACACTAATGGTCTGGGGGTCAATGTTATTAATTTTCGTCCATCTGATGTTCGCCCTTACCTCCATTACCCCCTATGTTCCTATGTTTCTGCTTGGGGTGGCATTCTCTCTTATTCCGGCAGCTATGTGGCCTTCTGTAGCCAAGATTGTACCTGAGCACAGACTGGGTTCGGCTTACGGATTAATGTTTTCAATTCAAAACATCGGGTTATGGGCATTTCCTATTCTTATCGGTAAGGTTCTGGATATTTCAAATCCCGGTGTTACACCGGAAGCTCTGCAGGCTGGTACTGCGGCATACGATTATACAAATCCGATATTAATGCTTACAGCGCTTGGGTTTTTTGGAGTAATATTTGCTCTCCTGCTGAAGAGAGAGGATAAGGTTTCGGGTTATGGACTGGAATTGCCAAATAAAGAATAGAAAAGAATCATTCTTCTTTCAGGCGTACATCCAGTATTCCCCCGCGAATTATCCAGCAATCGTAATCGCAGACATCTGAAACCTGTGTTGTTTTCAGTTTATCGCCATCAACGGCAATGATGGTTTGCACCCCTGATTTATAGAAAGCCTTAATAGAATAATACTGATCAACGGGAGAATACAGATAAAGGGTTTCCGAATAGGCTGTATCAATCCATTCTATATTGTCTTCCTCAACTTTCCCTTTATAAAATACCAGCGGTACAAAGGGATTGTCTTCATTAATGGTAATGTCAACAATGAGATCGGCACTGTCTGGCCTGTCAAAGTAACATTCATCGCAGTTAACATCGAATATAAAGGGGTTTTGTTCACAGGAAAAAATAAAAAGGATAAACAAAACGGTAAAAAAGACTTTTAGGTTTTGATTTAATTTATTCATATTGCAACCAGTATATTTCTTTCTCCATCAATTTCTTATTTGCCAGTGGTATTGAAAAGGCGAATGAGAGATTCAATCGGTGGGGACTAATATTATCAATTTTGAAATTAAGATATTCATAATTCAGACGAAGGCTAAACTTGTTGCTTTTTAGATACCAGCCAGCCAGAGGAGAAATAAGGAACTGATGGTCGGGTTTGCTGTTGGCTCCCCGGTAAGCCCCAAAGGAAAAAACGGTCCTGATGCCGGCGAACGGACCGCTTTCAAACTGTGGAATAGGGTTTATAATTGCAAAACGTTTCACAAGTCCTGCATAAAAAAAATACCTTCTTTCCCAGTACTGGTAAAGTGTATCGTTAAAAGCCTGAGTGAAAATCCTCATGGCAGTTGGTCGAAAACCAAAACCGGCTTCTATAGCTGTATTATAGCGGGAATCATTAAGAGAAAAGTCAACAGAAGTAAAAAAATCATCACCATTGAACTGAATTCCAGGCCCAATGGAAAGTTTATTGAAATCAGGAGCGAAGACCGGATGTGCACCTTCGGTAATTAATAGTTCAGCGATTTCTTCTTCATCTTCCTTCATTGACAATCTGAGCAAATTCAAACTTCCAGTGATTCTGTGATCAACGCTGGCTCCTTTATTAATAAGCTTTTTTGTCATTTCATAATCACCCGATTTAATGGCAAATGCAAGTGCTGTCATTCCTCCTTTGTTAACACGGTCAATGTCTGCATTATTTTCAATAAGATAATTCACAATTTGTTTATTGTTTTCCTGTATGGCCACCATCAGGGGGGTAAATCCCTGTTTATCCTGACTATTAACATTCACATTATTTTGAACAAGTGTTTTCAACGATTCAAAAGAATTATTATAGGCAGCGGTAATGATTGGAGTGGTTCCTGCCTTATCGGGAATTTCCGGGTTGGCATTATAGAATAATAACATTTCTGTGAGTTCGGAAAAATTATAAGCTACGGCATAGTGAATAGCCGTCACTCCTCCTTCGTCTGCTGCATTAATTTTTGCTCCATTGTTTATTAACAGCTCAGCAATTTGCTGATGATTTAATTTGGCCGCACTTATAAGGGCAGTTATGCCATTATAAGGGCGAATGTTGGGATTTGCCCCTTTTTGAAGTAAAAATCTCACCATTTCAAAATCGCCATTTTCCGTGGCATACATCAGAGCAGAAATGTTATCAACAGTAACTGCATTTATGTCAGCCCCACGGTCCAGCAGATTCTGTACATTTTTCAAATGTCCTTTGCTGGCCGAAATGATTAAATTAAAATCATCATCAAAAGGAATAAAGTAACTTGTATCATTATAAGCAGGTTCAGATTGTCCGTAGATACTTGCCGAGATACATATGAAGAAAATGAATATCAGATTCTTTTTAAGCATGTAGTTCTATTTGTTGTAAAATTAAAATAAACATTCAAAAACGCGGTAAAATAAAATTAGTTTTCATCATGAAATCTCTTCTTTTGAACCTTTTTTTATTGTGTTTTATAAAAAACAGCACTATATAGTGGAGTTTTTTTAAAGTTTCTCAAAAAAAAACAGAAGTATTTCTTAAATTTCGATTTGAACCTGTAAGTGATTAAATCATTTATTATGAATAAAATAACCAAAAACTATCTAATAATTCTTTTCCCGTATTTATTTTTTTCCAATGTTTATTCTCAGAATGACCCGGATGATTACTGGTTAAATCACGGATTTTCCAACGATGAAACCGTATACGTTAATTCCGGATATTTTTATGACGATGGAGGAGATAGTCTTTATAATACCGGCCAGGACTGGACAGTCGAATTTTGCTCGGAAAACGGGAATCCCATAACACTGGATTTTAATGGATTCCGTACTCATTATGAGGGGTCTACGGATACAGATTATGTCAATTGGGATTATATGTCTATTATATATCCCGGAACTTCTCTAGTTGCATATGATACAGATACTCCCCAATTCAGTTTTACTTCTCCTGGTGGTTGTATTAGTATTGGGTTTCATTCCGAACCTGAAGGCACCAGTCAACCCGATTCAGGCTGGATAGCAGAAATCAGTACTGATCCTCCACCTCCAAACAATGATCAATGTTCAGCCACAGAGATGATTGTAGGAAATGTTTGCAGTCCTTCCTTTTATTCCAACAAAGGATCCTGGGATACCCGTGAATTAGGCAATCCCTCGTGTCATGCCCAATTTTTTGGTGGAGATGTGTGGTTCACTGCGATTGTTCCGGATTCCGGTCAGTTGAAAGTTGAAACCATACCCGGCTCATTGAAATATGGGATTATGGTTTTGTACAGGGGGACATGTGAAAGTCTGACAGAATACGAATGTGTGGATATTCCCGGAACAATGCCTTCAAGAACATTTACTGGACTGACGGCAGGCGAAAGGGTTTATATCCGGATCTTCGGCGACCAGGCAAAAAGTGGAACCTTTGGCATCTGTGCAACTGATCCCACTGCTGAAATTTCCGGTTACACCGGACCCGGTGGGGTAGGAGATGCTATATCAAACCAGTTGTGGATAAGGGCAGACTCGGGCCTAAGGGATATAAACCAGTCTCCTGTTTCCAATAATGATAATATAGCCAACTGGTTGGACAGAAGTGGCAATGAAAATCATATTAAACAATACAATGCCTCAAATCAACCCATATTTAGAAGTTCAGGACTTAACTCCCGTCCTTCCGTTGAATTTAACGGAAGTAATATCTACATGACTGATAGTCTGGGGATATTTGCTGCCCCGGTGAATATTTTTTCTGTTCATGATTTTGCCATTTCCAGGGATCATTCGGTACTGGCACTGGGAAATGCCACAGAGACCAATACACTCAGCATAGGAAGAGAGAACATAAGCAATAATTATTATAGCTACACAAATGGAAAAAATTATGGTCAAGCCCTTCCTGCAGATCCCCAGATATTGTTTGCAAGATATGATGTAGTCTCACCCTTTCACAGTTATAAGCTTAACGGAAATTCTCAGACTGTAAATTACACGGAAGGTCAGGTATCTACAAACGGAGCTCTTTACCTGGGTTCGAATAAGGATCTGAATGAATTTCTGGAAGGGAATATTTCTGAAGTTATTTTTTATTCCAAAGTCCTGAATCAGGCTCAGGAAATTATCGTAACCAGTTACCTGGCCGCTAAATATGATATTTCAATACCTTATAATTATTATGGATTCAGGGATACACACCCCAACGACCTTGCCGGAATCGGAAGAACCGATGAAGCAAATATTCATACCAAAGCTCAATCGGCCGGCATATTGTCTCTTGGTGGCGCCGCTAATTTGGGGAATAATGAATTTGTATTATTTGCACACGATGGTGCTGACCCTGAGACCTGGAAATCCCAGGAAACTCCATCTTCAGATCCTGAAGTAATGAGGATTGAAAGAGAATGGAAAGTGGATATTACCGGAGATGGCCCCGGTCCTTTAACTATCAGCCTTGATACTTCAGCCTTACCTCCGTTGCCTGAAAATTATTCCGCATACAATATCTTAGTAGATAAAGACGGAGATTTCTCATCAGGTGCGGTTTTTTACGGACTTATTCCCGGAGGAAATGAATTGTTGGCAAATAATATTTCTCTCGAAGACAGCAGCTATATTACTATTGCTGCTGTAAAAGCCAGGGTAAACTTTTCCTCTCCTGCTTCTTCAGGTCTTGAATCGATCGAAAGGCCTGTCATTAGTGTAGAACTTAATTATGCAGTTTCCGATCCTGTTACAATAGCTTATTCTGTTACATCGGGAACGGCAACCCGGGGCTCTGATTTTTCCCTGAATGATGATGTATTGGTATTTGATCCGGGAGAGAGGGTGAAGGAGATCATTCCTCTTATTTTCGAAGATACCATAGTGGAAATACCTAATGAATTTTTCACTATTCATCTGGAAAACTCAGGGTCGGTTGTACTTGACGGAGATACAATGGATCATGTTTATACCATTGTTGATAATGATATGTCTCTGTTTATTACCGCGAGCGATACTAGCATAGGTGATTGTGTATCTTCAACCACGGTTCTAAATGCTAATGCTGCCGGACAACCTCCACTGAGCTATTCATGGTCACCCGTCACAGGACTAAGCGATCCTGCATCTGCAATTACGGAAGCAAATCCTGCGGCGACTACATTATATACTGTTACCGTGACAGATTCTCTCGGTGGAAGCATAGAGGATTCCATAGAGATAATAGTTATGCCTTCTCCGCCACAACCTTTAATTTCAGTAACCGGTACTACTGAATTTTGTGAAGGAGAGAGCGTTCAGCTTTCAGCTCCCGACGGTTATTCATACCAGTGGAATAATGGTCAGACTACTCAGACGATAAATGCTGATACTTCGGGCAGTTATACAGTTACTGTTATTGATGAGTATGGCTGTGAATCTCCGGAAAGTGAAGCGGTAGTTGTCACAGTATATCCCGTTCCTGAAAAACCTGTGATTACAGTAAACGGTGAGACAGAAATCTGTGAGGGTGAAAGTGTTGAGCTATCTGCCCCCGACGGTTATTCATACCAGTGGAGTAATGGTCAGACCATCCAGGCATTTGATGCTGATACTTCGGGCAGTTATACAGTTACTGTTACTGATGAGTACGGCTGTGAATCTCCGGAAAGTGAAGCGGTAGTTGTCACAGTATTTCCCGTTCCTGAAAAACCTGTGATTACAGTAAACGGTGAGACAGAAATCTGTGAGGGTGAAAGTGTTGAACTTATTGCTCCGGAGGGATATTCCTATGAATGGAATACCGGAGCTGAAACCCGATCCATTACAGTTACCGGATCCGGAGATTATAATGTTATTGTAATCAACAGTTATGGATGTTCTTCTGAGCCCAGTGGGAACGTATCAGTTACTGTAAGTACCCCACCTCCAAAGCCTGTGATATCATATTCAGGCGATACGGCTCTTTGTGAGGGGGAAAGTATTGAGCTATTCGCTCCCGGAGGTTATGATTACCAGTGGAGTAATGGTGAAACCACGCCAAGCATTACAGTTGATCAGGCAGGCAGTTATTCGGTTACTCTTATTAATGGTACATGTACCTCACCTCCTGCGGACAGTGTTAAAATAAGTCTTCATCCCTTGCCGCCTAAACCGGAAATAACCCCCTCGGGAAGGATTAATATAATAAGCGGAGAATCTTTGATTCTCAGGTCTACAGAAGCTGATCAATATCTCTGGTCTACTTCCGAAACCAGCAGGGAGATTGAGGTTTCTACTGAGGGACAATATTATGTCAGGGTATTTAACAGTGCAGGATGTGCCAGTGAACTCTCCGACACCGTTGAAGTTACCGTGACACAAGTACTCCCGGCTCCTGAAGTGTCTGTGGTAGGTGAAACCTCTTTTTGTGAAGGCGGGAGTGTTACTCTAACGGCTGAGGAGGCCTTCTCGTACCACTGGTCTAATGGAGAAAGCAGCAGGGAAATCACTGTAAGTGAAAGTGGCACCTATACACTTGTAATAGAAAATGAGAATGGTATAGAAAGTTATGCCTCTGATCCTGTAACTGTGGAAGTCTTTGATCTGCCTTCTGCTGATGCCGATATATCGGATGTTAGTTGTTACAATGGTTCGGACGGCAGCATTAGCTTAACTATTTCAAAGGGTGAATTACCGTATTCGGTCGACTGGAATGGAGGTGCAATGACAGGAGCTAATGTTGAAGGTCTCAGTGCAGGTAGTTATAGTGCAGAAATAACCGATGCAAACGGTTGTCAGAACACATTGAATGCTGAAGTAAATCAGCCTTCAGAGATTGTAATTGAAGGTGAGATTAGCAATGCACGATGCCCGGACGCTGCCGATGGGGAAATTATTCTATCTGTCAGTGGAGGAACCTCTCCCTATAGTTATAACTGGGGGAATGGAATGAGCGGCCCTGTAATAAGTAATCTTTCAGCAGGAAGCTATTCCGTAACTGTCACCGATGGTAACAATTGCGAAAAATCGAAAAGCATGGTCATTAGCAATAATGAAGAACTTTGCTTCAGAATTCCGGATATTATTACTCCGAACGGAGATGGGAAAAATGATACCTGGGTTATTTCCGGACTGGAAATTTACCCGGATGTTGTAGTCCAGATTTTTGATCGCTGGGGAAAACGGGTTTTCTATTCTGAAGGTTATGACGATAATTTTGATGGAACATATAATGGCAGGGACCTGCCCATGCAATCTTATCATTACGTTATAAACCTTAATGATGGAAGTCCTGTAATTATTGGTAATATTACAATCGTCAGATAAAATTGACAATATGAACAGCCCGCAGTATAAATTAAAAACAGTTAACATAACTAACATACAATAATAGGTTGTATAAGAGAGATATACACTGATTGCACTCGAAAAATGAAACAAAAATTTAAGGTATGAACCTAAAAAAACATATTTTTTTACCAGGTATAATTTTATTTATTGGCATCATCCACATACATGGGCAGCAAACGCCAATGTTTTCACAATACATGATCAATAAATTTCTTTTGAATCCTGCTATTGCCGGAGGAAGTGGTTATAATGATGTTAATCTGGTTGCCAGGGAACAATTTGTAGGTTTTGAAAATGCTCCACAGACCTTTGCACTGACAGCTCAATCCCGTCTTCTTGACGACAGTTATATCCGGAGAAAGTTAAAAATCAGGAAGAATGCCAATCAGGCAAGTATTTTCACAAATATTGGACTTGGCGGAGGTATTTTTTCCGACAGGAACGGAATAGTTTCAAAAACAGGCTTGCAGATCTCCTATGCTTATCATATCAACTTTAACAACCGGTATCAGCTCTCAATGGGGCTGTCGGGTTCTGCATTTCAATATAAACTGGATGATTCTGATGCATATCTGATCGATACAGATGATCCGGTTCTACTTGGAAATGATAAGCAATTCTGGGTCCCCGATGCTACTTTTGGCTTGTACTTTACCGATCACAGAACCTGGGGAGGTATTTCGATTACCGATTTGTTCGGTTCATCCCTGAGTTTTGGAAGTTCACCTATTCAGGAGAATTTCTCTACATTGAGGAATTTCAATCTAATGGTCGGTTCGGATTTTAATCTGGATAGTGAATTTCACATAAAACCCTCAGCTATTCTCAGGATAAACAGGTTTCAGTCTTTAATGGACCTGAATGCGCAGTTATATTATTTAGATTCCTACTGGTTTGGAGTATCTTACAGAACGAATCAGACAGTGGTTGCAATGTTGGGTATAAATTTTGATATGATCCGGTTTTCATATGCGTACGATGCCTCATGGAGTATGGTTAATAACTATAGCTCGGGTTCTCATGAGTTAATAATCGGAGTAAGGTTTGGTGATAGCAATACAAGAAGATTCCGTTGGTTAAGAAAGGATGAGAAAAAATTTGACATGTAATTCATGACAGACACTAGTTAATTTCCCATTTCCAGTTGATTTCTTACAAGCTCAAAGTATTTACCTTTTTTCTTTGTCAATTCAATATGCGTTCCTTTTTCAACTATTTTCCCCTGGTCGAGGACAACGATCTGATCCGCATTTTTCACAGTACTTAATCTATGGGCTACGATCACAACGGTTTTTCCCCTGTAAAATTCTTCCAGATTTTGCATTATGATCTTTTCATTATTTGCATCAAGTGAACTCGTCCCTTCATCAAGGAAAAAGTAGTCAGGATTTTTGTAGATAGCTCTGGCAATAAGAACTCTTTGTTTTTCTCCACCGCTCAGCATTTGTCCTTCCTGTCCGATCCTGGTGTTATAGCCCAGAGGCAACTTTTCAATAAATTCGTTAATATTGGCTATTCGTGCGGCATTTATAAGCTTTTCGGTATCAATTATATCTTCACCCAGTGCAATATTTTTTGCAATAGTATCCGAGAAAATGTATCCATTCTGAAGCACTACGCCACATTTGTTTCTCCAGGCTGAATGATTAATAGTGCGTATGCTTTTATCCCCTATGCTTATATCACCATCTGTGGGATTGTAATAGGCAAGTAATAATTTAACCAGGGTAGTTTTTCCGCTCCCGCTAACTCCAACAATTGCTGTAACGGAATTATGCGGTAGCTCAAGATCCAGATTCTTAAGAATCATAGGGGAATGAGGGCCTTCGTATCTGAAGGAAAGATCTTTAATCCGTATTCCCTCTCCGGAAGGTAAAATATGATATAATTCCTCTAAACTATCTTCATCCTTATTCTCATGGATCTCGGAGAGTCTTTCCAGACTGATTTTTGCATCCTGAGCATTACGAATGAAAGTTATAAGCCGGTTGATTGGCGTATTTAACTGGCCAAGGATGTATGAAATTGCCAGCATCATACCAAGAGTCATGGTTCCTTCCACAACAGCTATAGCAGCAATAAATGTGATTAATATATTTTTAACTTCATTGATTAAAACTGCACCAGCCTGTTGATATTGATTAAGAGATAGGTTTTTAACATTCACTTTAAACAAAGATGCCTGTATTTCTTCCCATTCCCATCGCAATTTTTTATCGGCATTATTAATTTTTATTTCCTCAATACCGTTAATGATCTGTATAAGTTTGCTCTGATTTTCTGACTGTTTGGCGAATTTCTTAACATCCAGTTCTCTTCTTCTTTTCATGAAGATATAGATCCAGAGGAAATACAAACCTGAGCCGAAAAGAAACAGTAAGAAAATCTTTAAGCTGTAAATAGCCAGTACAATTCCCAATATCACTAACGAAAATAAGGAAAAGAGAATATCGAGAGAAGAATTTGTTAGGAAAGATTCCACACGCCGGTGATCTCCTACCCGTTGAAGCAGGTCTCCAACCAGACGTGTATCAAAAAAACCTATCGGTAGTTTCATCAACTTGATGAGGAAGTCGGAAATAAGGAAAATATTTATTCGCGTACTAAGATGCAATAATATCCAGCCCCGGATAAAATCTACAGATTGTCTGCTTATGATAAGAATTAACTGTGCAAGTAATATTAGAAAAATAAAACTTTTATCCTGATTGCTTATACCGTAATCTACAATGGCTTGTGTAAGAAAAGGAAAGATCAGTAATAGAATGCTCGATATAATCATACCGAGAATTAGCTGGGAAATGAATCTCTTATAATTTCTGAGATATCTGAATAAAAATCCGAAACTTCTTTTTTTTACTTCTTCCCCTTCTTCTGCATAAAATTCGGGTTTAGGTTCGAGCAAGAGTGCCAGTCCTTTGGGTTCACCTTCCGATTTGCCGGAAAGCCATCCTTTTTTAAACTCGTCTATACTGTATTTGACAATGCCATGAGCAGGGTCGGCAACATGAACTTTGTTTTTTTTGATTTTATAGACTACAACGAAATGATTTTGCTTCCAGTGGGCTATAAGCGGAAGAGGAGCTTCTCCGGCCAGTTGCTTAAAACTGAGTGTTACTCCCATGCTGCGAAATCCAATTGCTTCGGCACCATCGCTGATCCCCATGAGGGAAACACCTTCACGGGTGATATAAGTTTTTTCTCTTAAAGTCTGGAGCTTATAATTTTTACCATAGTATTTTGCGACCATTCTTAAGCAGGCGGGGCCACAATCCTTAGCATCTAATTGTTTATAAAAAGGAAATTCTGCCATTTACTGGATACTTGAGAGGCTTAAAATTAAGAATAAAAATGGTTAATCAATAGTCTTTTTTTTAAGGTTTTCCAATAAATAACAAGATTCACGGGTATAGAAATTGTTGCTATTGCAGAGCAAATTAAGATTCTGGCCTGCTTTTTTGTATTTTCCTTTCCTGATATCCAGAAGAGCAAGATACCACCGGGCAGCATTAGTAATTTTTGTATCTGCATCCTCCAGAAGATCATGTAAATAAAGATGTGCCAGGGAATATTCTTCATTTTCAATTAGGCTTACTGAGATCATTAGAATATCTTCTTTTTTCATGTCACTATTTCTCAATATAGTCTTTAGCTCCTCATTATGAAATATATGATTATCCGAATTAATTCCCGGCTTTACTGGTGCAAAGTTATTATATGAAGAGTTCAGTTCTGTTAAAACCTGATCTTCATAAGGTTGAAAATATTGGGTAAACAGTGCATCGCCGTAGTGCTGGTTATCTTTCATCCTTGAAAAATGGATGCCGGCTGCGATAATTACTGCAATAAAAGCAATGGAAGCTGCGAGGTTCATTATAAACCCATATTTATCCCCAAAGGTTTTTTTTGTCTTGCCTGAGCAATGGTTTAATATTTCAATAAATTGATTTTCACGTTCAGTATCAGTATCAGAAGGTTTATAATTCCATAAATACTTATCTATATCCTTATTTGCAAGCTTATCCAAATATTCATCAGAACAGGAGCTTGTTTGCCCTTTGTTGCAGAGAAATACCTTCAGCCTGTCTTTTACCCACCTGTATTTCCGCATGTATTCCTGAATGTCAGGCCTTTTTGCTATTTTTCTCTTAAATTTCCTCTGCTCCTCATTATTCATCATCCCCTCCATATATCGGATCGCTTTCTTCTTGATTTTCATTTTTTAGTTCTTTAAATTCGGGGTCATTCATTATTCTTTTAATAAGGCTGGATTTACAACGGTATTTTCGGTCCATTGTATGATGTACACTTTTGTACTTTAGTGCCCTCTTAATCTCCTCTGCTTTCCTGCCTTTTAAGTGCATACTTATTATTTTTTGGCAATCTTTGCTCAGTCTTAAAAAATGACGCTCGTAAATTTTCCGGATCTTTAGATCGTACTCATCCGGAGGATCAGGTTCATTCACTACGTCAACCTGATCATCAGTTATTTGAGTAAAGTATTTTCCTTCTTTAAGGATCTTGATTCCTAAGTTTTTGCATATGGCAACAATATAAGTGGAAATTTTACAATTCAAAACCAAATCATTTTTACGAACCTTACGGTAAATAATGATCATTGCTTCCTGAAAAATATCTTTTGCCAGTGCAGGGTCTCCCCCATAATGGAGAATCATTTTTTCAACTTTTGGTAAACAATTCTTATAGAGATCATTTATAATGGTTGAATCATGATTAAGTATTCCTTCAAGGATTTTTTTGTCCTTGCCGACTTTCATAGATTGACTTTTTCAGTTATTAGGTTTTCAAATTCAAATTACTTTTTTTTACAGTCTTCACCTAATCATTTAGGATCTTTTTTTTATTGTTATTAGATTAAATATTAACAGTTTAATATTCTTAATATTGGTTTACAGAAATTGTTAATAACTTTTGTTTGTCTATAAATGAAAAAAGAAGTTTCCCGGATCCGGAGATTATTTTGTTTTTAGCACGGGAATTGCGGGCTGGTCGGCAATAATGAATTCTGTATTTGTGATGATCAATTTTTATATCTATCTTCCTTGAACCCGGACCTGATCCGGCGAGTATCCGAAAAGCCCTATTTGCGGGAAATTGACGGTCTTTACCTCAGTCATCGCGAGCCTTGCTCTTGCCGCTTTAGCAAGCACTTCGTCAAAACTTGAGTTTTATTACAGGCACTATATATGTCACGGTAGGATAAAAAAAGGCAGTGGATAAAGACTGCCTTTGGGGTAATTTTAGTTAGCATGAGAAAAAAGGAGAATAGATCTATGTGAGTAAAGATATATTTTTTTTTGTTTAAATACCAAATTTAAATATAATTAATCGGGTTTTATTCAGCATACTAGGGCTATAATCCCGTATAGGCCTGCCTTATCAACTGCACAGGTCTTCATTCTTCTGATAATTCCATAATTGTGAATAATTGCCATTACTGTTTATTAAGACAGAATGTAGTCCTGACTCGGTGATCTTCCCGTTTTTTAAAACCATAATCTGATCGGCATACTGGATCATTGACAATTTATGTGCAGCGATAATTATGGTTTTCCCTTCTTTTTTAAGCTCATTTAGTAGTGCCAGGAGTTTTTTTTCAGAATGAATATCCATTGAAGAACTTGGTTCATCAAGAATAACAAGAGGAGAATTTTTGTACAATGCCCGTGCCAGTGCTATTTTTTGTTTTTCCCCCCCGGAAAAATTGTTTCCATCCTCGGAAATATGGGTGTCTATTCCCTGTGGTAGTTTTTTGATCAATTGATCCAAAGCTGTAGCTTTGAGGCAGTATTCCATTTCCCCGGGATCGTACATGCTGTCCTGCAGGCATATGTTTTCACCCAGGGTTCCCGAAAAAAGTTTGACCACCTGTGGAACATAGGAAATTGAAGATCTTATTTCACTAGTTGATAGATCCTTACACGAGCGGGTGTTAAAAATAATTTCTCCTTCACTGGGAAGGAAAAATTTTAGCATTAATGCAATGAGTGTTGATTTCCCACTGCCACTTTCACCAACTATTGCAGTAATAGTTCCGGGTTTACACGAAAATGAAATATCTTCCAACAGCTCCAGCTTACCTGGAAATCCAAAAGACAAGTTTTTAACAATCAAATGGATTTTATCGTTTCCGTTCCAGATTTTTTTCTCCGTGATGTTATTTTCCGTTGGGAGATCCATTATCTGAAAAAGCCTTTCAGTAGCGATTTTTGCATCCTGAATTCCTCGGTTGGAGAGAATCAGGTTCATTAAGGGTGCCGACAGATAAGCATATAAAGAATAAAATGAAAATAATTCTCCATAGGTCATTTTCCCTGAAATTATCAGATAAGCACCGGACCATAAACTTGCAAGCAGCCAGACAGTTGAAATTAATTCGGATCCACTTGAGGTAATGGTGTAATCCTTAGAAGTTTTGAAAATTGTTCCCAGAAGATCTTTAATGATGTTGCTAAGCTTCAGATTATGAGACTTTTCTGTATTAAAGGCTTTTATGATATTAATACCCTTGACTGTTTCTACCATTTGCGATTCCATTTCTGCACTGAGTTCCATGGTTTTTCTAAGGAATTTTTTATTTGTTCGATTCAAAAATTTGTAAAGAATCAGGTAAAAAGGTACAGAGGATAATACCAGGAGGCATAACAGGGGAGAGTAGAAAAACATAATGGTGAGGGTGATAAATACAATAAGTATATTCACACTGATTTCCTGAACAACAGAATTTATAAAGCTCCTGATTTTGATTGCATCTGATATTCTTGTTAGTATTTCCCCGGTTTTCATCGACTGAAAAAAACTTAGCGGTAATTCGAGTATATGACGATTATAATCATGGATGAGCCTGGAATCAATTTTTTGTCCTGTTTTAATAAGAATTAAGTTTTTTAAGAATCCAACCATGATTCTTACCAGAATGAAGAATACAAGGATTAATGAAATCAGGTTAAGATGGGAAATGTTTCCTTCAGGTATGATCCTGTCAGTAAGGATTTCTATGTATAGGGCTGTTGTTATGCCCAATCCGCTGTAAAGAATAGCTCCAGCCATTACTTTTATTAACTCCGTCTTATGAGGAGAGACAATGTCAATTATCCTTTTATATACCGGAATATAGTTTTTTTCCTGAGTGAAGTTTTTTCCGGGTTTTAAAATAAGCAAAACACTTGTCCATTCTTGGTTAAATTCTTCCCTTTTCACCTTTTCGATCTTTCCTTTTGCCGGATCCATTATCGTATAATTTTCCTCATCTACGGAATAGATCACCACAAAATGAAACCACATTTTTTTTATATTCAGATGGGCTATAGCAGGAAGATCATCATTTATCATTACTTTTTCCGGCACCTTTACCGGTGAGGCAATAAAACCAATTTTTTCTGCTGCACGGACCAACCCTAGTAGGCTGGTGCCATTCATATCAGTACCCGCTTCTGCTCTTATAAGGGATACCGGTCTTGTGTGCCCGTAAAATGCAGACACTGATGCCAGACATGCTGCACCGCAATCTGTAATGTCGAGCTGTTTAACGGACTTATATCCGGAATTTTTCATTGTTGGGATGCTTAAAAAGACTGCTTTCAGGAAGGTGTAAAACAGAATTAAATGATTCTATTTCTGATTCTCGAAAGCAGTCCTTTGATCAGAATGTATTATTTAAATGCGATTCCATATCTGGAACTGTTGGTTCCAATATAACTTGAAATCCAGGCGAAAAAATACCCCAGTGCATAACCACATTCGTAACTTTCATCTCTGCCGGGAGAGTGTGTGCCTCCGTAAATTACTGAAGTTTCTTTTTTTCCCAGGTCCATGATTTTTTCATTTCTTTTTTCCATGATCGATTTAATTATTATTTTTTATTCTCATGATATGTTTCATATCCGTCTATGAAGCCTTCGCCTATGTCTTTCAGGTTGTTAATTAAAAACCATAGGACGGGTTTCCACCAACCTCCGGTAATCATTGACAGATCTTTCTCAGTTATAGGATACTTACTGTACTCATTTTGTGCATTTCTCATATTTGTGAATTTTAATGGATCACTTTCGATTAATGTTTTCAGAAAGAGTCCTGGGCTGCTCTGGCCCCGGCTTTTAATCCCTCTACAAAATTGTTGAGATCAAGCAGGATTAAAACAATGATAATGGCAAATACGGTGATAATAAGAATTTGCCAGTTACGCTTTTTAACTTGTTTTTTGATTTTCATATTAATTTGTATTTGATGTAATTGTCATAGCAAATAGAAAGAAATATTTTCCACCTATTCTCATTTCAGAACCAGCGGATAAAATTTGTCATAAGCTCTGGTGCAAAATCCCGCTGCATATCCGAACCCGTATGCTACTTTATATAAGGGGTTGGAAAAACCACCGGAAACAGATGTCCCCCCGATGCAATGTGCCATTTCAAATTTATGCAGTCGTTTTTTTTCTGAATGAATGTGATCCATGGTTTTAAAATTTGATTATTAATACTTGCTGATATTTTCTTCATCACTGCTATAATTAACCCCACCTGATGAGGTGGAGTTATTTTTTAGAATCATAGTGACCATCCAGAAAATCTCTTTTCCCACGATAAAGGACTTGCCTCCCGATAAATGTGAGCATTCCTTTTCATGAATTAAAATACTGTTTTTCATTTTTCCTTGATTATTTATTTTTTCGGATTAGAGAGTGTTGCCCGGGGCAATTTTGCTTAGAATCCATATCAGGATTTTTGATCCGGGTAGCATTACTCCTGCACAAATCTGTTCTGCATCTGATTCATGCAAATAAATATAGATTTCTTTTTTTTTCATTTCATGAATTTTTTAATGCTTGCTTTTCAAACAGTTAATTGCTTTGGTTAATAATTCTTCAGCAGCTACTGCCGCTTTCGCTAAATAGTAGGGTAGTAATAAGAATCCTCCCTTGCATTCCACAAGTTCTGTTTCTGTCAGATACTTTTTATCTGATGGTTTTAAATGATCTTTCATATTTTTATTCTTTAAAAAGATCCTTAAAGAAGAGATCTTCTCCGTAATAAATTTCTGATACTATTTTTCTAACATCGAAGAATGGCCATAAACGCCCACCGCTAATTTTAGCGGAATCGTCGAGCCCGAATTCCGTGAATCTTTTTTTGTGATTTTCTTTCATAAGATTGATTTTTAAATGATTAATATATATTTCCTGCCGGCCAGGATTTTTTCTTCATTTTTGGAGGTAAAGAATTCATTCTGCTTTGTTCGGGGGGATATTCAGATTGGAAACAAAACAGGATCTGCCCCGGATCTTCATAAATGTAGCTTTTTTCGGCTCTGGACCAAGACACAGGTACACCCAGGTCCCGGAGTTCTCTGAGGTAATTGAAGATTGTTCTCTCTGAAACCCCGACTTTAACGGCCAGTTCCAAAGCCCGTCCTGTTTTCCTGTTTCTTATCAGAAAATCCAGATGCGAAATTTTTTCTATGGTTTTTGTGAGTGACATTGCATGAGTCTTTATACCTTAATATCAAAAAAGGCAAAATCTCAGCGTCTCGGATGGGGAAAAAATATATTTTTTTTCAGGTTGCCTTTGGGACGGGTAATTTAATCAGGAAAGTAGAACCTTCACCCGGAATAGATTTAATATCGAAAGCACCTCCCATTAACATGACAAAATCCTGAACAACATTAAGTCCCAAGCCGGTGCCCTGTTCCTTTAGGGTTCCGGAACTACCGGAGTTGTTCATAATTTCACGTATTTTTTCGATTTTGTCCTGACTCATACCAATACCGGTATCTGTTACTTCAAGTATAATCTGTCGCTGTTCTTTACGGGCATTAAATATTATACTTCCGTTTTTTTCGGTAAACTTCAGTGCATTGGATATGAGGTTTCTGATGATGGTATCGAAGATGTTCTGATCGGCAAAGATCAAAAAGTCCTCCGGTATATTGTTATGCATTTCAATCCCTTTGCTCTTAGCTATCAATGTATATAAACCAAGATTAGTATCAATTCCTTTGGAAAGAGGTAGGAGCCTGGGATGATTTTTTATGCCTTTGGTTTGTGACCTGACCCAAAAAAGCACATTGGTCAATAGAAGGCTTAATCTTTCAACCGAATCGAATATTTCCTGCAGGAAAACTTTTTTCTTATCATCGGATATGGACTCATAATTATTTATCATTAATTCAACAAACCCCCTGATAGCGGTGATCGGGTTTCTGAGATCGTGCGATAATATGGTTAAAAACTGGTCTTTGCTGTCGTTTATTATTTTTAACTCTTCCTGTGAATCAATCAATTCCTTATTTCTCTCCATCAGGAGTTTTTGCTGCAGTTCTATTTCAAGATTTTTTTCCGTTAGTACAAGGCTTTTTTTACGGGCATTTTGAAGGGAAATAATAATTATGATTAATATTATGGAAATTGCACCTACAATCACAAAAAACAGAAGACGGGAATTCTTTTTGTTTTTTCTCAGATTTTCTATTTCCATGGCTGTTTTTTCTTCCCTGTATTGATTCTCCAGCCTTGCAACTGCATCCCCACTTTCCTGACGTGTGATGCTGTCTTTCAATTCCAGTCTTTTTTTCTGGCTGATAAAAGCGGAATCTACATATCCCTTCATGGTATAAAAATCCGTTTTAAGTTTATAAGCCAGTTCGAGCAGGCTGAAAGAAGCTATTTCTCCGGCATTATGCAATCCCAGCCGGATAAATTCATTGGCCTTATTAAGATCCTCTTCCTTTAAATAAGATTCTCCCAATTTTAAATAACAATTTACAATCCCAAGTTTATCGTCACTTAGCTTTGCGAGTTCCAAAGATTCGAAAAAATACCGGCGTGAAACATCGATGGAGTCTATTTGCAGAAATATTTCTCCTATATTAAAAAGAATTATACCTGTATAAAACTTCGAGCCCAGTTCCTCCATAATGTTCAGACTCAGGGTGAAGTAGTGAATTGAAGAATCGGGTTTTTCAGTTAAATTCAGAAGGTCTCCGATATTATTGGCAGCTATCGCCGCTATCCACTTATAATCGTTTTTTTTGGCAATTGAATAAGCTTTGTGGTAATATTTTCTTGCATTTTCAAAATTATTGATTGCCTGATAAACACTCCCAATATTATTAGTTGCCGATGCAATATTTCTTTTCAGATCTTGTTTCCGGGCTATTTCCAGACTTATTAAATAATTGTTCAGGGCCTTGTCGTAAATACCCATGCCCCAGTATACATTTCCCGCATTACGGTATATATCACTTTGAAGTGCATATGAGGGAGTTTCAATAGCTTTTTCTTTTGCCTGCTGTAATAATCTCAGAGCATCATGATAATTGGCCCGGGTATTTTGTATCATGCCCAGTCTGAGGTAGAAAAATGCGGAAAGTTCATTCATTTTCTCCTGAAGAGCAAATTCTTGTCCTTTATCGAAATAATACCGGGCCGAATCAAGAATTTCATTTGCATAATAGTACTCACCAATCTCTTTGTAAAAATCCGGTTTTTTTTTAATGTCGGCATTTATCATTCTGGTATGCAGAATTGCTAAAATCTTATGGGGTTCTTCCGGTCTTTTTTTTAGTGAGGCAAACAATGAATCTACAGACAGGGATTCGTAGTCAGGAACCGAATGGTTTCCGTTTAACAAGGATGATTCTGTATTCACGAGGGAAAACAGTAAAATTACTACCAGGTCTAATTTAATATGCTTCAGATCAATAATCAAAGGGTAAAACTGTAGTATACTTCCTTATTATTGTAATTTTTCCGGTATACGTAAAAGTGGGGTAAAAGTTAAAAAAAGGGAAATCAAATGATATTCCCTTTTGTCATAATGCCATATTCGGACAAACACTAACTTATAACGAACAATTTATTATGGCCCGTTTCATTTACAGAAATCACTTATCTGGTTATTTACTATAAAGTTACATTAAGATATTTTCGGAAAAACTCAGCTCTTTTGACAAGGACTAAATTTCTTTGTCCATAAATATTGAATTTTTGAAAAGGGCAATTTAGATTGATTCGGTTTCCACAACTTTTGCTAAAATGTCCGCATAGGGTATAAGCAGATATTTTTTCCCTTCAAATTCAACTTCATTTCCCGAATATTCTTTGTATAAAACTACATCACCCACAGATATTTCAGGGTTCTCTATATTACTTATACCTGTTACCCGGGCTTTATTTTGTTTTTCTTTTACAGTATCGGGA
Organism: uncultured Bacteroidaceae bacterium; assembly: GCA_964426915.1. Taxonomy (GTDB): domain Bacteria; phylum Bacteroidota; class Bacteroidia; order Bacteroidales; genus CAYRTD01. The sequence goes on from CAYRTD010000013.1 coordinate 31,385, forward strand.
ATAATAATTCCTGAAGCGGTTTTTTGTTCTTCATTATCATCCGGTAGAGTTAGAAGAACATTCTGATTTACTGGTTGTAATTCTTTCATTTTTTAATTTAGTTTTTATGATTATCCATTTATGCCTAATAGCGTGTTTATTCTTGATTTATCAAATCCCACAATTATCTCTCCATTAATAATTGTTTGCGGAACACCTTGTTGTCCACTTCTGTTTGTCATTTCCGCAGCTGCCTGCTGATCCCTTGAAACATCAATATCTCTGAACCTTATTTTCTTTTGCCTTAGATAAGATTTTAATGTATTACACCAGGTACAGGAAGGGGTACTATATACCACCACTCTTTTTTGAGGTGATCCGTCCTTGCCCGCTTGTGACTGATAGACCGCATCTTCCAGGATTGCTTTAAAATAGGCTGATTCATGACAACCCTTGATCGTGTTCTTAGGTTCGTTTTCTTTAAATTCCAGCATAGTAGGAGCTGAGCTAATATTATAATGACCATGTACGTCTTTTACTTCTGACACATTAACAGAAAAGAGATTAATGCCATCAATATTTTCTGCAGCTTTATTAAAATGCTCTAAGGCACACTCGCTCTGTTCAGAACCTTTTTTGTAAATGAGCAGGTAGGATCTGTCAGATTTGCTAAGCTTTACTTTCAGATCATCAAGTGAGGTAATTTCCTGAATTTTCATGAATTGATAATTTTATATCTAAATATTTAAATTTGTCAATGTATTACATAAAATGTGCCATTGATATTTATTAACATTATGGCAGAAAGAGATGGAAAAAATGTCAGTAAATTGAAAAGTGTTGCAATTGTGTTTTCCGGATTAAGGACTAAAAGGGTAATTTATTCAATTCAACATTACCTCCCGAAATGATTATCCCGGTTTTTTTCGAAGTAAAATATTTGTTTTCCTTCCATATTGCTGCTACAGCAACTGCACTGGATGGCTCGATTATTATTTTCATACGCTCCCAGACCCATCTCATTGCATAAATGATCTCTTCTTCTTCAACTCTGATTATTTCACTAACATATTTTTGAATAATTGGGAAATTTTTATCACCTAACTGAGTTTTGAGTCCATCGGCAACCGTATCGGGATTAACAGAAGGTTGAATTGCTCCTTTTTTCAAGGACCAGTAGGCGTCATCGGCAGCGATTGGTTCGCCGGCATAAATCCGGATCGATGGATTGATTGCTTTTGCTGCGAGAGCAGTACCGGCAAGAAGCCCCCCGCCTCCCACGGGTGTAATTATAGCCTCCAGATCGGGAACAGCTTCCAGAAATTCAATGCACACACTTGCATTCCCGTCTATCACTTCTTTTTGATTTGATGGATGCAGGATAACAGCTCCGGTTTTTTTACTGAACTCATCAGTTGAACGGATACGGGATTCCAGATTAGGCTCGCATTCAATAACTCTTGCACCATACGATCTGACAGCATTTTTTTTTACTTCGGGTGCTGTCGTTGGCATTATTACAGTTGCAGGAATGCCGGTGATCCGAGCAGATAAAGAGACAGCTTGTGCGAAATTTCCTGAGGAATGGGTTGTAACACCTTTTTGGCGTTCACTCTCGCTTAAGTTTAAAATTGCATTCAACGCCCCTCTCATTTTAAATGCCCCCATTTTTTGGAAATTCTCACATTTAAAATATGCGGTACAATTACTTTTTTTATTGAATGACGAACTTGTTAAGACCGGTGTATTATGTATATACGGCTTCAGTTGCTCATATATTTTTTTCAGTTCCTGGTAATCTGTAAACATGATTACTTGTTTTCCTGCTTTTTAGGAGAATTTGTCAGAATATAAAACGGAAAGACAAAGCAAGCTCATCGCCCCGGAAATCTGTTGCTCCGATAAGATTAAGACTCGGCTTCCAATCCAGGGAGATATTGAAAGGGATCTCACTGAAAACATATTCGAGCCCGATTACTCCGTCAATTCCTATAACTGTGTACCCCGTATTATTATTTAACCATGGGGTGGTATTTCCGTTCCAGAATCCAATGTGGCCACCTGCGCCATAGAAAAAATACAGGTTATCGACATCAAAAGCTCCGGTATGTCTTTCGTATAAGCCTGTAATTTTAAAACCTCCCCATCGCGTGGAAAGAATCCCATCGACGGCATCTTTTGTCGATACAAAATGCTTAAAGCTAACTCCCTGTGACAGACCTGCACGTAGACCTACTGAATTTACATAATCCTGGGATTTTGCACTGAAGGATAATATAAATGATAGCAGTAAAATAAAGAGTATTTTGTTTTTCATACGGGTGTTTTTTTCAGTTTGCAAATATATAGTATTTTTATAAATCCTCAGGCTTCCATAGGATTTTCCTTATATATGGGAATACTTACAGTAAAGGTTGTGCCTTTATTCAATTTGCTGTTCACCTGTATTTCACCATCAAGTAATTCAATAAACTTCTTTGAAATGGTGAGGCCCAATCCGGTACCTTCAAATTTACGGGTCAGCCCTTCACTGGCTTGTCTGAATTCATCAAAAATATGATCAACTTCCTCATCAGGAATACCTATCCCTGTATCGGTTATGCTAATGATGATCTTCTCTGAATCGAAAACCGAGCCTGTAGTAGTAACGGAAAGAGTAACACTTCCCTTATTGGTGAATTTTATAGCGTTACTTATAAGATGAGATACAACTTTTTTGAGTGGTGATTTAGCGATAAATGATCCTATCTCTTTTTTTGCTGGTTTATAGACCAGTTTAATTCCTTTTTTTTCCGCTTCCGGAAAGAAGTGATCTGCAATTTTTTTCAGGATTTTCACCAGGTTCTCATGAGAGTAATAAATATCCAGGGTTTTGACCTCCAGGGTAGTAAAATCGAGTATGGTATTCAAAGTAGCCAGTAAACGCAATCCACTTTGATTAATTACGTTGATCATTTCCCGGTTCCTTTTGTCTTCTGTTTGTTCCAGAAGTAATTCTGAGAAACCGAGTATTCCGTTGAGTGGTGTTCTTAATTCATGACTCATATTTGCAAGGAAAGCCGTTTTTATTCGGTTCATTTCTTCGGCTTTCTCTTTGGCTTCAGTGAGATCCGCCTCAAGTTTTAACCGCTCTATTCCCGACGATGCCTGGCTGAAAAAGGTTTCAAGAAGGTCCATGTCTACTCCGGGGGCCTGTTTTCTTGTAAAAAGTGAAAAGACTCCATATAAACTTCCGTTTCTGACGATCCCCTTTTGGATTATATTTTCTATACCGAATGTTCTTATCATAACTTTATTTAATCCGGGCCCGATCATGCCATTTGTAAGCTGAGTAAAACCACCTTCCAGAATGATCTTCTTACCTTTGATGAGTTTCTGATAATCTTCATTATTAATCTTCCTTTTGAGCGTTTTGGTACTGGAAATTTTGCTCATTTTGAAGAAGGTTGATAATACCCCTTTTTCGATGTGTAAAAAACGGTTTGAAATATTTGAATCGGAAGGGTTATATGTGCCGAGGATAAAATATTGTTCAGGAATAATTTTTGCAAGTTGTTCTCCCAGTAGATGAAAGATGTCCTCCTTTTCCGATATATTGATAATACGCTGTGAAGTTTCATTTAAAATTTCCAGATTTTTCAGACTTTTTTCCTGGTATTCGGTAATTTTTTTATTTGCGGTAATGTCTAATCCCACCCGGATATAATTCTGGATGTTCCCCTCTGAATTGTATACCGGGGTAATGGTTACTTCTTCCCAAAAATATTCTCCGTTCTTTTTTTTGCTTTTTAATTCTCCTTCCCATGAGTCCCCTTTCTCAAGACTTTTGAGTATAATACTTTGAGTTTCTTTCGATAAATCATTACCTGTGATAAAATTCGCTTTCTTTCGTGCAATTTCCCTGAATTTGAATCCTGTCATTTTTGAATGGCATGGATTACAGTATATTACATCACCCTGAGATTCGGTTATCATGATGGAAGCTGTACTTTTTTCAACTGCCATGGTCAGTTTCTGTGATTCGACTTCATAATCCTTACGATCAGTGATGTCGGTATTTATTATCACAGTTCCTGAAACATCACCTTTATTATCAACTACAGGCTGGATATGAGTAAGGAACCAAAATTTGTTATTATTTTCCTCCATGAGAATTTCAAAAACAATACCTTCTTTATTAAGGACAGATTTGTGCAGATTCTTCATCAGCTTGTCCGCAGGACCTTTTGGATAAACTTCGGAGATCTGTTTTCCTTTGAGATTTTCCGGTGTTTGATTAAGAAATGCTGCTGCGCGCTTGTTTATGATATATATTTTCCCTTGTGCGTCTGTGTGAATTATTTGCGCATTCGCATGCTCCAAAAGAGTCTTATATCTGTTTTCACTTTCATGAAGCTTCCTGGTATTCTCAATTTTCTCTGTTACATCCCTGATGATACCCATTATGCCAATGGGTGTTCCTTCATTGTTGTTTAAGATTCTTGAGGTGATCAAACATTTGCGGATCTCTTTTTCCTTGTTGAATAATTCAAGTGCATGATCTTTTATAATCCCCTTTTCAGTTAATTCTTTTAAATAAGCTTCTCTTTTTTGGGGATAAACATAAAGACTTAGTATGTTTTGCCCGGCAAGTTCTTCCGGGGTATAACCTGAAGCATGGGTTACTGAAGGAGATACATACCTGATCGTTCCTTCCAGTCCGGCTTCAAAATATATCTCTTCGAAATGTTCAAGAAAATTCTTTAATCGCTGCTCTGTTTTCATGCTTCCTTCTATGTTTTCTGACTTTTTGCCAAACATATATAAATACCGTTAATAATAAGTTGTTTAATGAATAATTCTGACTGGCTGAATGCTAATGGGAAGCCGGAAAAAGCGGGGTTTACTCGTGTAAATTAGCATTTTTCCGGCGAGCATATCGCCGATATCAAACATTATGGACAGACACTATTTAAAAACAACAGATACATTCATACTAGTTGAAATCGTCATAGGAACCTCAATTTTATCCATTCCCAGTTCTGACATATCCATTTTCATTTCTGCAAGTATATTTTGTTTCTTAATTCCTTTTGTCGTAATTCCTGATTGCGGATCAATGTTAATTTCTGAGACTTCGTTTCCGCACATGCTTACCGCTGCATTTATTCCTTCCAGTTTAAGAGAGACTTCTTCAGGGGTTGAAATCTTTGCGTCTATCTGTACGACCACCTTATTATCTGATATTTCGACCACTTTCGAGGTATTGGAGACGACAAAATTAAACTGCGCAATACCTGAATTACTCACATACTTCCAATTATCGTTAACCTGCAACTTTTTCTCAGGAAAGGGTGGACTCATTTGCGCCAGGTTATTCCGGATTTGTTCGGCTTCGAAAAAAGTATTCAGGGTATTTTCATATTGAGAGAAAGCCTGGTCGCTGCTATCGATTTCTGAAAGGATCTCTTCCTTAATTTCTTTTAATCCTGAGATCTTTATTATTTCACCATATATATTTATGAGAATATAAAAAGGTTTATTTGTGAGAGCAAGGAGATATTCGATGCCCTCCTGATCTTCCTTCGATTCAGTGTCGATGAAAAAGTCAAGAGTGGGACTGATATTTTCTATAGCCAATCTTTTATAACTCACTGATAAGAGTGTGGTGCTGTCGCTGGTTTCTTCAACAATACTCAGGGTTTCAATTAAAGACTTCGTTTCTACTTTCTGCTCAATACCCATCATTTTCTGCTCAGTTATATTATGAGTTTCGTAAGTTGTAATAAATTCAAGCCCTTTTGCTGGTTTGTATTTAAGGTGAATTTCCTCCTGCGAATAGGAATTTATCCTGAAAATTAGTGAGATCAGGAAAAATGCAAGTAACTTTCTCATTGTACTTTCTGTATAAAATATAACTGAAATACTTATGAAAGTTTAATAATCTGCTCTCTGTCGGGACCAACGGACACATATCTCACCGGTACCTGTAATTCCGCTTCCAGATAATCGATATATGCTTTAAACTGAGGAGGAAAATCCTCTGCCTGTCTAACATCAACAAGGCTACTGTTCCAGCCGGGTAATTCCTTGAAAACAGGCTGGATATCACCGTCGATAGAGTATGGAAAACTTTCAATTATCTCATTTCCTCTTTTATAGGCAGTTGTTACCTGAATTGAGTCAAAAGCATCCAGAACATCTGCTTTTGTCATCACCAATTGCGTTATCCCATTAAGCATAATAGCGTATTTCAGGGCAACAAGATCGATCCATCCGCACCTACGGGGCCTTCCTGTAGTTGAGCCAAATTCATTCCCTTCTTTTCTTAACCTGTCGCCTGTTTGACCGTGCAGTTCTGAAGGGAAAGGTCCCCCACCAACCCGTGTGCAATAGGCTTTAAAAACGCCCAGTACTTCACCAACAGATGAAGGGGCTATGCCGAGGCCTGTGCATGTACCTGCACAAATTGTATTTGAAGAGGTGACGTAGGGATAAGAGCCAAAGTCAATATCCAGCATTGTTCCCTGAGCTCCTTCAGCAAGTATTTTTTTATTGTCTCTCACTGCACGGTTTATGAAGTGTTCCGAGTCGATAAACCGGAACTCCTTCATCATGTCAATACATTCAAACCATTCTTTTTCTGACTCAGTAATATCGAATTCATAATCGTACATGTCGAGAAGGGTTTTATGTTTTTCAAGCAGGGCATTATACTTTTCTTTGATATTCATTTCAATATCTCCCACACGTAAACCGTTTCGTCCGGTTTTATCCATGTAGGTAGGGCCAATTCCTTTTAGTGTTGAACCAATTTTGGTTTTTCCCTTTGATTTTTCGGAAGCGGCATCCAGCAACCTGTGTGAGGGAAGGATCAGGTGAGCTTTTCTTGAGATCATGAGATTGTGAACGGGATCAATTCCGACACCTCTTAATTTTTCTATTTCTTTCCTGAAAATTACCGGATCAAGGACTACTCCGTTGCCAATAACATTGATAGTGTTTTTCCTGAATACTCCGGAAGGGATATTATGAAGGATATGTTTTTTGTTGTTGAATTCGAGAGTGTGACCTGCATTTGGCCCTCCCTGAAACCTTGCAATTATATCATATTCGGGGGAGAGGACGTCGACTATTTTACCTTTGCCTTCATCTCCCCATTGAAGACCTAGAATTACATCTACTTTCATTTAGTTTTATTTTATCCTGATTCAATTGAATAATATTGCCTCATGGTCATATCATCATCATTCTTTTTTTTAGATTTACTGATGCTTTTTTAGTTCCGGCGGCAATTTCCTTGTTTTCAAAATCACGCTTTTCAAACAAAAATTTAAAGATAAAAAAAAGCCCTCACTAAGAGGGCCTGCGGACAATTTATTTCTTTAAAAAGTTTCAAAGATTAATCTTTTGGTTCACTGCTTCTTCCGTAAATATAGAGTGAATGATGAGAAGGAGAAAAATTATTGAGCTCACAGGCAGTGCGAATAATTTCGTCAATCCTGGGGTCACAAAATTCAATTACCCTACCTGATTCCAGGTCGATAAGATGGTCATGTTGCATACACCTGTATGCTTTTTCGAATTGAGCAATATTCTTTCCGAACTGATGTTTTATAACCAGATTACAATCCAATAGAAGCTCAATGGTATTATAAAGGGTTGCACGGCTTACTCGGTAGTTTTTATTCTTCATGAAAATATAAAGTGATTCAATATCGAAATGTCCATCCCGGCTATAAATCTCATCCAGAATAGCGTATCTCTCCGGTGTTTTACGATGGCCTTTTTTCTCAAGGTAATCGGTAAAAATTTTCTTGACTGTTTCTTTGGTTTCTTCACTCACCATAACTTAGACTAATTAAAAATAGTAGTTCAAATTAAGTAAAAATAATTGAATTAGAGAAAACTATGAGGATAAATTTTAAATCAGTGAGACTGTGATTTTAGAAATCCTGATTCTTTGGGATGAACTGAAATTACTAAGTCGAACTGACGTTACCCCAAACTAAACAACACTTTTTACACAGCCCCATATTTCATGATTCGGTCGATTCATTCGTTTCGAGCCGATAGACCTTTTCAACACCCTTTATTTTCATCAGATTCATAATTAGGTTGTTAAGGTCGTTTATGTTATGAACATAGAGGTCAATGTTTCCTTCAAAAACTCCATCATGGCCATGCAGATTGATTGTTCTCATATCAACATTTAGTTCTTTGGATATTATCGTTGTTATATTATTGTATACCCCAAATTTATCGTAACCGTTGACATGTATACGAACGAGATGCGAAAGCATTTTATGTGTGGTCCATTTTATGGGTATTACATTGTTACCTTCACTTGACATAAGTTTCACGGCATTTTCACATCCTGATTTATGGATAACCACTAATGAATCTTCACTATAATAACCGATTACTTCGTCGCCCGGAATTGGATTACAGCATTTTGCCAATAAATAGTTTCTTTCATCTTCATCTATCTGTTCATGAGCAATGAAGGTTTTCTTATCATCGGCTTTTTGACCTTCATCTTCATCTTTATTTTTACCTTTTCCTGTTTTTCCAAGGGAAAGCTCCCAATAACGTATCCACTTGCTTCTGGTATTTTTACGCAGGATCTTTTTAAGGTCATCAAGATTTATTAAATCGGACCCAATCTTGCTGTAGAGTTCATCTTTATTGTTAACCTCGTATGCAGGTAAAATTTTCCGAAAAACACGTCCATTGGGCTGAACTTTCATTTCCGCGAGTTTTTCTTCAAGTTTTTTCTTGCCGATTTCAATTCTGTTCTTTGTTTCGGCTTTCAGGGCTGATTTAACAGCCGACTTGGCTTTAGCTGTAATTGCATAATCCAGTCTTTCTCTTTTCACTTTATAGTTCCCTGAAGTAATAACTTCAACCTGGTCTCCGCTTTTTAATTTTGAATTCAGCGGAGCAAGATTATGATTGATTTTTGCGCCTATGGCCTTATTGCCAATTTCTGTATGGATCTCGTATGCAAAATCAAGAGCTGTTGCACCCTGCGGAAGTGTTCTTACATGGCCTTTAGGTGTAAAAATAAACATTTCTGATGCGAACAGATTTAATTTGAAATCATCAAGAAACTCCATTGCGTTGGAATCAGGGCTCTCGAGGAGTTCTCTGACTCTCTTGATCCATTTATCCAGTTCATAATCGTCTTTTCCCTGTTCTTTATATTTCCAGTGTGCGGCAAACCCTCGTTCTGCAATTTCTTCCATCCTGCTTGAACGTATCTGAACTTCGACCCACTTCCCGTAAGGCCCCATTACTGTTGCATGAAGTGCTTCATAACCATTGGCTTTTGGCGTCGACACCCAATCTCTCAAACGGTCAGGCCTGGGAGGATATATATCTGTAATCATGGAGTAGATATTCCAGCACTGAGTCTTTTCGGGAATCCCTACCCGGGGTTCAAAAATGATTCTGATGGCCAGAAGGTCAAAAATTTCTTCAAAATTCACATTTTTCATCTGCATTTTATTCCAGATTGAATATATGGACTTTGGTCTTCCTGAGATATCAAATTTTATTTCATTTTTATCGAGTTTATCAATGATGGGAAGAGAGAATTTATTGATCAGATGGGTGCGTTTTTCCTCATTATCCTTGACCTTAGCCGATATTTCATCATAGATCCGTGGATACCTGTATTTCAGACTAAGATCTTCCATTTCGGTTTTTATGGCATACAAACCCAATCTGTGGGCAAGAGGAGCGAAAAGATATATTGTTTCGCCTGCTATCTTGATTTGTTTGTGCCTTGGCAGGTGGTGAAGGGTACGCATATTATGCAAACGGTCGGCAAGCTTAATAAGAATTACCCTGATGTCATCGGATAATGTAATGAGCATTTTACGGAAATTTTCCGCCTGAAGAGAGGATTTGGTATCAAAGACGCCTGAAATTTTTGTAAGACCATCAATAATATTAGAGATTTTCTCTCCGAAGGTATTCTCAATATCTTCAATGGTCACTTCAGTATCTTCTACAACATCGTGTAACAGAGAACTAACTATAGATTTAACACCCAATCCGATTTCCTGGTTTACAATTCGTGCAACCTCGATTGGATGCAAAATATAAGCTTCACCGGATTTCCTGCGCATTCCCCGGTGGGCATTCTCCGCAAAATGAAATGCTTTGGTGATCAGTTTGCGGTTTTCTTCATTTCTGCAAAGTGGGCACTGATCCAAAAACTTCTCAAATTGTTTATGAATTTCTCTTGTCTCCGTTTGTTCCGTTACCTTCATCCTTTTTTACAAAATTACCCTTATGCAAAGTTAATATTTAAAAGCTGTCCTGCTGCATGTTTTCAGGGATAAAACACTGTTAAATGTCCTGTTTTTATACCTGTTTTGCCTGTATGGGAGGTGTATTGAATATGGTAAACATAAACACCTTCAGTAGCCATGCCTCCTGCATTTACCCTTCCATCCCATCCTTCTTCAGGATCTTCGGATTTGTACACCACAATACCATATCTGTCATAAATGACCATCATGTATTTTTGTGGCAACAGGGTGAAAAATGGTTTAAAATAATCGTTTATGCCGTCATTATTGGGTGTGAAAGCATTCGGTACGGTCATGCTGCCTGTCAGTTCAATACTGATAAGATTAGACTGTGAATAAATCTGTTCACCCGTTTTTTTTGCCAGCACCCTGTAAGTTATTAAACCATCAAATCCCGTTCCATAAATATAGTTCAGGTTATGACTGAATGTGTTCACTCCCGGTCCTACTGAATGAATCATCTCTGGATCTCCATTCATGTTATACATTAGTACCTGATATTCAGACACTCCTCCCTCCCATGATTCGTAGAAGTTCCATTTAAGAATATTTTCGTTTTCTTTATTTTCTCCTTCAAGCAGAATATTCGTCCCTAGATTAGTCTCTTTAATCACCCGATTACAGGAATTAACTGATCCAACCTTATAAAAATAGCTCTCAGACCCTGTTATAATACTGTCTGTAAAAAAGTTTTCATCTGGAGAAAGATCATATTTGGATTCAAGAGCGATAAAATCTGCATTTTTATCCAGAGATCTGAGCAGCCTGAAATCATTTATATCACTTGTGTCGGTAAATTCGAAGTTTATTTTTACTTCATTCTCAGAAATCACATCCACACTCAGAATATTAAAATTATCCGGAGGACCGGGCATCCAGGTGTATTTTTCTTTTATTGCCGATGAAGAAATAAGGGTATCGTTTTTTAGGGCTTCGACAAAAAAATAATATTGTGTATTCCACTGAATATTCTCAAATCTGAAGGTTGTATCGTTTTTCCCTGTGCCCAGGGGCTGACCGTATGATCTTCCTGCCTGCCGGGAATAAATTCTGTATCCGGAAATGTTCTCTCCCCATCCTGTATAAGGAGTCCATCTGATATCAATTGCATTAGCACAGGAATCATAATCAAGTGTAACATGAATTGTGCTATGAAACCCCGGGGTTCTCAGGCTTTCATTACCAGCATGGTCAATAGCAGAAATGCTGTAGACCATTGATTCATTACCGGCATTTCCTGCGTGAATGTATGACGAGGTACCTTGAGCGACGGAATCAAGTTTTACTCCTTCCGATCCGTTCAACGTCATTACTTCATAGTAGATATAATACCATTTAACATCAGGAGAACTGCTTTCTGACCAATGAATAATTGTATTTTCGGTTGAAGTATCTATCGTCACATAAGTGATCACCGGACGTTCCGGAGGAGTTATATCCTGTGCTCTAAGGACCGGCGTTCCCAGAACCAGAATCAGGGTTAAACTTAAAATGAATATGATCTTATACATAGATATATTAACGTAAAAGGAATGCGCTAAGTTGTTCTGCTTAAAATTAATTGCATATTTATTAATATCAAAAAATGCTCAAAGAATTTATTTTTTAACAAAAAAAGTGAATTGATTTCTACTGAATTTACTCAAGAGATATAAAATTTATCACATCGGTTTTTTTTGCTTCATGCTTTTGGATTAAATTTGATGCATGAAAATCTCTATGGCATTAAACTGGTTAGGTAAAAAGAGGGCTAAATATATACAGCAAAGGCAGTTTATACTTATTCTTAGTGGACTAGTGGGTCTTGCCGTTGGGTTTTCGGCAGTAATAATCAAAAATCTTGTTCATTTCATAAAAGAACTACTGATTGCGGGTACCACAGGTACTTTCAGTCATTATCTGTATTTTATTTTTCCCATTGCCGGAATTTTGCTGACCATCCTTTTCATCCGTTATATAAACCGGAGACCGGTGCGTCATGGAATCCCAAGTGTTCTTTTTGCAATTTCCAAGAACAGGGGACTGATCCGGTCACATAATTTATATTCCTCCATTATTACCAGTGCCTTGACAGTAGGTTTTGGTGGTTCTGTAGGTCTGGAGGGACCCACTGTTGCAACAGGTGCAGCTATAGGCTCTAATTTCGGGCGGATGATGAAGCTGAGTTATAAAGAGATAGTCTTGCTACTTGCATGTGCAAGCGCCGGGGCAATGTCTGCAATATTTAAAGCTCCCATTGCAGCCATTGTTTTTGCCCTTGAGGTTATCATGCTCGATCTTACGGTATGGAGTATGATCCCCTTATTAATAGCTTCGGCCACTGCCGCTCTTACTTCATATTTTTTTCAGGGACAGAACGTGCTCTATTCCTTCAATATTCAGGAGTCTTTTCAGTTAGGAGACATTCATTTTTATCTTATGCTTGGAGTTTTCTCCGGTTTTGTATCGGTTTACTTTACCCGGATTTATAGTTTTATTTCCAGTCGTTTTGAAAAGGTCCGGAATCCATATCAGAGACTTCTGGTAGCCGGTACAATGCTTGGAGCTATTATTTTTTTCCTTCCGTCGTTATATGGTGAGGGCTATGAGGAAATTAACCGGGCCTTGCAAGGAGATATTAGTTTTCTTTTTGAAAATACTTTTTACAGTTTTACCGGTGAAAATATATGGTTTGTATTAATGTTCCTTTTACTGATCATTATTTTCAAAGGCATTGCTACTACACTGACCTTTGCAGCAGGAGGAATTGGAGGTGTTTTCGCCCCATCCCTTTTTACCGGTGTCAGTTCAGGTTTATTTTTCGCTCTTCTTGCAAATCATTTCGGAGCGGGGATATCAATTACTAATTTCGCTCTTGTTGGCATGGCAGGGCTCATTGCGGGAGTTATTCATGCACCGCTGACAGCCATTTTCCTTATTGCAGAATTAACGGGTGGTCATGAGTTGTTTATGCCCCTTATGATAGCATCAACTATTTCTTATGCAACAGTAAGGATCTTCGAGAAAAATTCAGTTTATACGGTACAGCTTGCTAAAAGAGGGGAGTTAATGACACATGATAAGGACCGGAATATTCTTCTTATGATGAATGTTTCTGAGCTTATAGAAAAAAATTTCAATAAGATCAGACCCGATGATACACTTGGAGATCTTGTAAAAACGATAAAAAAAAGTCACAGGAATATTTTTCCAGTAGTCGATGAAGAAGGCTATTTCAGGGGGATTGTAAAACTGGATGACATTCGGAACCTGATGTTTGAAACTGATCTCTACGATAAGACTTATGTAAGTGATCTTATGTTCACACCGCAAAACACTATTAATGTATCTGAACCAATGGAAGAAGTTGCCAGAAAATTCCATGAGAGTGGCCGTTATAACATTGCTGTGCTCAGGGATGGAAAATATCTGGGATTTGTTTCCAGAGCAAAAGTTTTTTCATCATACAGGGAAAGATTGAAGCAATTTTCGGATGAATAGTATTAACTGGTGTCATTTTTATTATTTTTGCGCCCGGTGAAACAGGGGCGATTCATATCTGACTTTTTTCGATGGCGTGATAAAAATATTCGCCACCGTCGTTTTGTTATCCTTCTCAGCTTGGTTGTGGGGCTTCTTGGCGGACTCGCAGCAGTTTTGTTAAAAAACCTAGTTCATTATACTCATGAAAGTCTTGCGAGCAGAATGGAAGGCGGCAGTCTTAATCCCTTGTTTTTTATTTTGCCTTTTATTGGGATAAGTCTCACCGTGCTTTTTGTCCGTTTTTTTGTTAAGGATGATATTTCTCACGGAATTAGCCGGATCCTTTTTGCGATCTCACGGCGTAACGGAATTCTTAAAGGACACAATACCTGGTCATCACTGATCGCAAGTACCCTTACAGTCGGTTTTGGCGGATCTGTAGGTTTGGAGGCTCCGATTGTGCTGACCGGATCATCCATTGGTTCAAGAATTTCAAAAGTTCTGCGACTTAATTATAAAACCACCATTTTGATGCTTGGTTGTGGTGCTGCAGGTGCAATAGCGGGTATTTTTAAAGCTCCTGTTGCTGCGCTCATTTTCGGGCTGGAAGTGTTAATGCTGGATCTTACCATGTGGTCTATCATTCCTCTGATGATATCCTCCGTAACCGGAGCAACAATTTCTTATTTTCTTTCAGGGAAAGGAGTGGTATTCTCCTTTTCCAGTCTCGATCCCTTTGTAATGAGTAATATTCCATACTATGCTGTCCTTGGAGTTATTACCGGCCTTATCTCGGTATATGTAACATGGGGAGTCAGAAGCATAGAACATGGGTTTTCCAAAATAGATAGATCGTGGAAAAAACTGGTTACCGGAGGATTTGTTCTTAGTTTACTTATTTTTCTTTTTCCTCCCTTGTATGGAGAAGGCTATATAGCCTTGCAGGCATTAATGACCGGCGGTGTACAGGAACTTGCAGGAGGTAGTTTATTTTATTCCCACAGGGAGGAGACCTGGATATTGCTGTTATTCCTCTTTCTGGTGATGATCCTGAAAGTTGTCGCTATGGCAATCACAAACAGTAGCGGAGGTGTTGGAGGAATTTTTGCGCCTTCACTTTTTATCGGTGGATTTGCCGGTTTTATAAGTGCCAGGATAATAAGTCAGCTTGGATCACTTACCGTTTCAGAGAAAAACTTTACACTCGTTGGTATGGCAGGTGTTATGGCCGGTGTTATGCATGCCCCTCTTACTGCGATTTTTCTTATTGCTGAGCTTACCGGTGGCTATGCACTTTTCATTCCTCTCATAATTACTTCAGCCATATCCTATCTCACTACGATTTTCTTTATTTCTCACTCAGTTTATACAGACCGGCTTGCAAAAAGAGGTGAACTGATAACACATCATAAAGATAAGGCTGTGCTTACCTTGCTGAATATCAATTCGGTAATCGAGAAGGATCTTATTCCGGTACACCCCGACTCAAGTCTTGGCGACTTGATCAGGGTAATATCCGGATCTAAAAGGAATATTTTTCCTGTAGTTGATGAAAATAATATTCTTCATGGGATCATCCTTCTGGATAATATCAGAGACATTATATTCAACCAGGAAATGTATGATTCTACATTTGTTGCCGATTTGATGGTTCCTCCGGTTGCTACAGTAAGTCCTGATGAGGCCATGAGCGAGGTAATGGATAAATTTGAAGAAACCGGAGCATGGAACCTTCCTGTTACTAAGGATGGTAAATATGTAGGTTTTATTTCAAAATCCAGAATATTCAATAAATATCGAAAACTACTGGTACAGTTTTCTGATGAATGATCAACAGGGATTATCAGTACTTTGCCATTGCAATCAGTTTTCTATGTTTGTTTCCCTTGATAAATAAATTGTGAATTGTCTATTAAAAAACTAAATTTGACTTCAGTTTCTCATTCCCATATAACGAGTGTCCATGTTGGTATCCGGATTTGATTTCCTGTAAGGAATAATCCTTTTCAATTATGAAAAAATAATATATTAAAAGATTAATTATGAGAAGAGATGTTGATGTTTTCAATTTAATAGATCTGGAAGCAAGAAGACAGAGAGATGGAATCGAACTTATTGCTTCGGAAAATTTTGTGAGTCACCAGGTAATGGAAGCCATGGGCTCCTGTCTAACTAATAAATATGCGGAAGGTTATCCCGGGAAGCGCTATTATGGCGGATGTGAGATCGTTGATCAGACTGAGCAGCTTGCAATAGACAGGTTAAAAGAATTGTTTAATGCCGAATATGCCAATGTTCAGCCTCATTCCGGAGCGCAGGCAAATATGGCTGTTTTCCTGACAGTAATGAAACCCGGTGATACATTTATGGGGCTGGATCTTTCTCACGGAGGGCATCTTTCTCATGGTTCTCCGGTTAATAGTTCAGGCATTCTTTATAATGCAATATCTTATGGATTAATTGAAGAGACAGGGCTGATCGACTATGATAAAATGGAAGAAATTGCTTTCTCAGAGAAGCCCAGGCTTATTGTTGGGGGAGCTTCAGCCTACTCGAGAGAATGGGATTATGAAAGGATGAGAAAGATTGCCGACAGTATTGGTGCCTTATTTATGGTTGACATGGCACATCCGGCTGGTTTGATAGCGGCTGGATTGTTGGATAATCCCCTTAAACATGCCCATATCGTGACCTCTACCACCCATAAAACGCTGAGAGGACCCAGGGGTGGTATTATCCTTATGGGCAAGGATTTTGAAAATCCTTTTGGCATTACAACGCGTAAGGGAGAGGTGAGGATGATGTCCTCTCTTCTTAATTCGGCCGTGTTTCCCGGTATCCAGGGAGGACCACTGGAACATGTTATAGCTTCTAAAGCTGTAGCTTTCAGTGAAGCTCTTCATCCCGAATTTAAAAGCTATCAGAAAAGGGTTGTAAGGAATGCTAAACGTATGGCTGAAGAATTCATTCGTCATGGTTACAAAGTAGTTTCCGGGGGGACAGATAATCATTCCATGTTAATTGACCTTAGAAGTAAGGTTCCTGACATTACCGGCAAACTGGTTGAAAACACACTTGTTCAGGCCGACATTACGGTGAATAAAAATATGGTTCCATTCGATAGCCGGTCACCTTTCCAGACTTCAGGGATACGAGTAGGGACTCCCGCAATTTCCACCAGGGGAGTAAGTGAAGATATGATCCCGGAAATTGTGAGTCTGATTAATGAGGTGATAACAAACATAGATGACCGTTTCGTAATTGAAAAGGTGAAAGAAAAAGTTAATAGAATGATGCATGATTTGCCGATGTTTTCTTACTAAAAGAGTCTGTCCATAATGTCCGATGTACTCATTCAATGTTTATTTTAAGTGGCATTCATGAGCTCGTTATCACGTGGTCGCAAGTCTTGATCTCGAACATTATGTTCCGATAGCTATCGGAACAGACACTTGACTTAATTGACAAGCACTTTTTAGTCCCCAGCAAATAGTTTGCGATAAACAAAAAATAACTGGAGAATTGG
>CAYRTD010000014.1:0-48634 GCA_964426915.1 uncultured Bacteroidaceae bacterium
ACATTGTTATCGCCTTTGTAGCCGCCCAGTTTGTGGCCTATTTTAACTGGTCAAATCTTGGAAGTGTCCTGGCGGTTAAAGGTTCAGACGGATTGAAAGCGATTGGTTTTACCGGAGGGCCTTTGCTGGTTGCTTTTATCATTGTTTCATCGCTTGTTAATCTGATTATGGGGAGTGCATCAGCCAAATGGGCCTTACTGGCACCTATTTTTGTCCCTATGCTTATGTTAATGGGCTACTCTCCTGAAACAACCCAGGCTGCTTATCGTATTGGCGATTCATATTCCAATATTCTGACACCGCTTTTACCTTACTTCCCTCTTGTTATCGTTTTTGCACAAAAATATGTGAAGAATGTGGGAATCGGGACTCTGATATCGATGATGCTTCCCTATTCCATTGCATTTGCTGTTGTTCGTATACCTATGTTACTGGCCTGGATATGGGCGGGGTTGCCGCTGGGGATTGAGGGGCCGATTTTTTTTGAATGAGTTTTCTCTGTAAGCATCCTTCTCAATTTCCCCCACTGACATTAAGCCCCAAGATGCGGAACGTTTCCTGGAGGAACTTGAGATCAGACGGTTCTTCGGTGTGGGGGAGAAGACAGAAGAAAAAATGCACCGCTTGAATATTTTCCGCGGACGAGATCTGAAAGCTTTTGAAAGGGACCAGTTGATCCGGTATTTCGGTAAGACAGGGAACTACTTCTATGAGGTGGTCCGTGGCATCGATGAGTGCCCGGTTGTTCCGTTCCGTGAAAGCAAATCTATCGGCGCCGAACGGACATACGACAGGGATCTTTTTGATATGCAGGAGGTGGAAGAACGGTTAAAAGAAGTGATGAACATTATGTGGAATCGTTGCCAGGCGAAGAGGAAGATCGGGAAGACCCTGTCATTGAAACTTCGTTTTTCGAATTTCAGGACAATTACAAGGAGTCGGACCCAAAAAGAGCCATATTCCTTTCATCAGGTGAATCCTGTATTGAAAGAACTGATACCTGTTTCACTTATCCGGAAGCAGGGTGTAAGGCTTCTGGGTGCCACTATGTCCAATTTCCCGGTCGGGGAATAGGAAGTCAACGAAACAAATTGAGATTGATTTTGGACCGGATAGTCCCTCCTGAACAGTTTTAAAGTTTCACGATGCAATACCATGCTTCGGTATTGGGAGTATTCAGCAGCCTTTGTGCCGTGATACTTTCTCCTATTGAATACTGATTGTAAGATACTAATGATACACGGTTCCTATGCATTTCTCAAAGAAAAACCTTATTTTTACACCAAAATTCATTTTATTGCATTCCCTAAAAGAGAATAGATAGATGCTGTTAAATTTTTTATTTTTATTGACATGCCAAGAGTTTTTAAACCAGTAGATATCAACAAGGAAGAAAAAGAAGTCAGAAAAGATTATTTTGACAGGCATACGCCAAAGATCATCTGTGAGAAAAAAGCAAAAAGGGGAGAGAAATTCAGGGTAAAGGTTAAGCTTGGGGATCAATATTCGCATCCTGATGATCCGGATCATTTCATTAGTTATATTCAACTCTGGAACAGGGAAACATTTCTTGCAGAAGTTCATTTTACCCCGGGAATGCTTGGAAATCAACCCGAGCATGTTGAAGTGGATTTTTATATTATACCGAAATTATCCATGAATCTGACAGCTATGTCGACATGTACGAAGCACGGACTTTGGCAGAGTGACCCTGTTGAAATTATGGTTATTGAATAAATGGTATAAAACCCAGAGTAAACTCCGGACTCTTAATTTCGGAGTAGAACACAGATGAATTAAACAATTACCTTCTCGTCCGACGAAGTGGAAGGCGAAGGTGGATTAAAATTAGCTTATGGCTGAAGAGAAAAAAGAACCCAAAAAGTTTATTCATAAACTTACAGATAAGTACAGGATTGTCCTGCTTAACGACAGTACTTTCAAGGAGGTTGGTTTTATGCGACTTACCCGGTTGAATGTTTTAACCGTTGGGGGAGGAGTGATAATTCTGGTTATTGCTATCATATGGTCTTTCATCGCTTACACTCCGGTGAGAGAGTTGATCCCGGGTTACCCTAATGCGGAAATGCGGAATAGTATAGTTCAGAATAAAATTCGTCTCGATTCTCTGGAAATGGAAATTAATTACCGGGATCAGTACTTTACTAATCTGAAAGCCATAATCGCAGGAGAAAAACCTGCAGATTTTGTTGCCAAAACTACGCATTCTAATGTTTCTGCAGATCTCAGGGAAAAACCTTCAACAGCCGATTCCATTCTCAGGCATAATGTGGAAATTGCTGAAAAATTAAGTATTCCGCTGGTAATGGGGGATATTGAAATAACCCGGCTGGAAAAGCTGCATTTCTTTTCTCCGGTAAGGGGAATGGTAACCAACGCATTCAATCCGCTGAATAATCATTTTGGTACTGATGTGGTTGCCGGGCCAAATGAGGTTGTTAAAGCTACCCTTGACGGAACCGTGACCATGGCATCCTGGACTCTTGAAACCGGACATGTACTTCAGATACAGCATAGTAATAATCTGATTTCTGTGTATAAACATAATGCAGAGTTATTAAAAAAGGTGGGTATGAGAGTGAGAGCTGGTGACGCAATTGCTATTATTGGAAATTCAGGTGAACTGACCACCGGGCCTCATCTGCATTTTGAGATCTGGCAAAATGGCGTTCCCTTGAATCCTGAAGAGTTTATCGTTTTTTAATTATATTTCATAAGAAATTGTCTCATCCAGTCAAAAAACTAGCTACAAATCTCCTGTGAAAAAAGGAATTGCAATACTCGGATCAACGGGTTCGGTCGGGACCCAAACACTCGATGTAATAAAAGGTCATCCTGAACTTTTTAGCGTTGAAGTTATTACAGCCAACAATAATGCAGAACTTCTTGTTAAACAAGCCATACAGTTCGTTCCCAATATTGTGATTATTGGGAATACCAAAAAGTACGATTATGTTAAGGAAAGTTTAAAGAACTTTCCCATAAAAGTATTTACCGGCAATGAGTCCATAGCTGATGTAGTAAGTCTGGAAGGTATTGACATAGTGGTTACTGCAATGGTAGGTTTTGCCGGGTTATTACCCACTATTAATGCCATTAAAGCCGGAAAGCATATCGCTTTGGCCAATAAGGAAACTTTGGTGGTAGCCGGGAAAATGATCAGAAAGCTTGCAGTTGAGAATAATGCCGGAATTGTTCCTATCGACTCTGAGCACTCGGCTATATATCAGTGTCTGGTTGGCGAAGAACTAAATAAAGTGGAAAAAATTATTTTGACTGCTTCGGGTGGTCCTTTCCGTGAAAAATCGATGAATTTCATGCATAATGCAAGTGTTAAAGATGCATTGAATCACCCGAACTGGTGTATGGGAAATAAAATAACAATCGATTCGGCAAGTCTTATGAACAAGGGTCTTGAGGCGATTGAAGCCCACTGGCTTTTTGATATTGTACCCGAAAACATCGAGGTTGTCATTCACCCCCAGTCTGTTATTCATTCTATGGTTCAGTTTATTGATGGTTCGATAAAAGCCCAAATGGGAGAACCCGATATGAGGGTCCCCATACAATATGCATTAACTTACCCTGCAAGAATAAAATCTGATTTTCCGCGTTTTGATTTTTCAGGTAGTGTAAATTTGACTTTTGAGTCGCCTGATTTGAAAAAATTTCGTAACCTTGCAATTTCTTTTGAAGTCATGAAAAAAGGAGGCAACTGGCCTTGTATTATGAATGCAGCAAATGAGGTAGTGGTGTCAGCATTTTTAAAAGAAAAGATCGGTTTCCTTCGAATGTCGGAAATTATTGAACAAGTTATAGAAAAGTCTGCGTTTATTGACAATCCGGATTACGATGAAATATGTGAATCGGATAAAGAAGCAAGAAAAATCGCAGAACAGATAATATTTTAAATATGGAAATTTTAGTTAAAGCAGGGCAATTTTTATTGAGTCTTTCCTTATTGATTATCCTGCACGAAATGGGGCACTTTTTATTTGCACGTCTCTTTAATACAAGGGTGGAAAAATTTTATCTTTTTTTTAATCCATGGTTTTCTCTTTTTAAAAAGAAAATTGGTGATACCGAATATGGTATCGGATGGCTCCCTCTTGGTGGCTATGTTAAGATATCCGGTATGATCGATGAGTCAATGGACAAGGAGCAACTTAAACAGCCTCCCAAACCCTATGAATTCAGATCCAAGAAGCCCCATCAACGATTATTGATTATGTTGGGTGGGGTGCTGGTTAATTTTATTTTTGCACTGGCAATTTATGCAATGACTCTCTATACCTGGGGTGAAAATTATCTTCCGGTAAAGAATATGACTTATGGTGTTATGGTCGACTCAGTCGGAATGGAAATGGGACTTCGGAATGGGGATAAGATTATTTCTTTGGATGGGGAAGAGGTGAAAAATTATCGGACCATTGTGCACGACATTGTTGTAGAGGATGCAAAAACCTTACAGGTTGATAGAAATGGCAGAAAAATTTCTATTGACCTGCCTCAAAATACCATTTCTAAACTTATCAAATCAGATACGAATATTCCCATATTGCCAAGAATGCCTTTTTATGTTGCAGGTTTTAATCCGCAGGATTCATCTGCTTATAAATCAGGCATTCGTGAAGGAGACAGGATAATTGGCATTAACGATATAAAAACAGAGTATTTCGATGAATTTAAAAGTGCAATAAGAGATTATAAAAATCAGGAAGTAGATCTCACTTTAATAAGAAATGAGGATACATTGAGCCTTGAGACAGATGTATCCGAAGATGCCACAATTGGTGTAATGGCCGACCTTGACCTTAACCGCTTCTTCGAACTTGAGAAAAAGGAATATTCACTTCTGGAATCTATCCCGGCAGGAATTAATAAGGGTTACGGAATGATAACCAGCTATATAAAACAGTTAAGATTACTATTCAAGCCTGAAACCAAAGCATATGAAGAAATAGGTGGATTTTTAAAGATCGGAAGTATTTTTCCCGGTACCTGGGATTGGCAGGCTTTCTGGAATTTAACAGCCTTTTTATCCATAATCCTGGCTATAATGAATATATTACCTATACCCGCCCTGGATGGTGGCCATGTTGCATTCCTGATCTATGAAATAGTATCAGGAAGAAAACCTGGGGAAAAATTTCTTGAATATGCCCAGATCGTGGGAATGATAATACTTTTGTCACTTCTTGTTTATGCCAATGGTAATGACATTATAAACCTGTTTAAATAAAATTGGGATAAAATAAAACTGTCTATTTTTTTTTCTACCTTTGTAAGATAAATTATATCAAAAAAATAAGAATATGGAAGCGCTCGTGATATTAGGAATGTTCGGCCCCACAGAAATTATAATCATCGTTCTGATCGTTGTACTTCTTTTTGGTGGAAGAAAGATACCGGAACTTATGAAAGGGATTGGTCAGGGAATGAAAGAGTTTAAGAAAGCCACAAAAGATGAACCAAAAGAAAATAAAAATACTGAACCTGAAGTTGAAAAATAGAATTTCCTTTGAAAAATATTATTACTGAACCCGGAAGGAATTCCGGGTTTTTTATTAGATGGAATTATGTTGAGCAAAGAAAAGGAAGCAAACGGATTTCTATTTCTCCTTAGTCATTTCAATCTTCATCGTTCCGAATAAGCCGGTATCGGTTATCATTCTGAATTCATCATCTGTTAACTTGAGTATTTCCCAATCGGCATTGTAACTGCCGCCATCGCCACTTTCATCGGTAATGGACAGAATTGTAGCATCTTCATTCAACTGATAGCTAAAAGTACCGGCACTTTTGTCACTGGCTAAATAATCTTCTCCGAAACATTCAGCGCTGCACTCGTTGAAGATCAAATAGGAACCATCTCCGGGAATGACCTGGGCTAAAATTTCTGTAGTATTGATTGTCCATTTTCCAACAAACTGCTCTGCCGGAGTTTTATCGTTTTCAGGTTCTACTTCACAGGAAGTCATCATAATAGAAATAAGTGCAAATAGGCTAAAATAATAAGCAATTTTTTTCATGGGTTAAAATTTTATTTTTGCATCGGGTAACAATTGAGCTATAGCTTTTTGCTGATCACCTGTAAGATTTGTTCTTTTTAAATTCAGCTTTTTAATTGAAGTACAATTCTTAATTTCTTCCGGGATCTCCGTAATCGGATTGCCTGATAAATTCAGAGTTTTCAGATTGGTTAGGAATCCTATTTCAGGAGGGAGCATTGAAATTTTATTATTTGATAGATTTAATGTTGTTAACTCCGTTAGCTGACGTATACCGGAGGGGATACTTGCAATATTATTACCGGTTATGGTTATTTGTTTCAGGTCTTCTATGCAACATATTTCTTCGGGAAGTACTGTTAAATCAGGTGCAAGCAATGGGGTCATGTATATCATTTTTCCCTGGGTTGCAGATTGGGTAACATACTGCTCATAAGGATTAATTTCACCTGATGCTACACCTTCTTCATATTCTTTCTTTTCTGCTTCACGCATTGCTGTAACGTGCTCTGATACAAATGCCTCATGTTCATTTGCAAGAGAGGTAAGATCGGAAGCAGGAAGCACATTCAGTTCCACATCAGCATCTTTAATACTCTCTGCAATAAACGTGAGTTTATTTACATCAGAAAGGATCTCTGCATTTTTCTCAGCAGTTATAATCCTTGAGTATAATAACTCAATTTGCTCATCCAGCTCCATAGAGCGGTTATTGCTGAAATTACCGAAAAGCTCTCTGGCTTTCTTTGCAGCATTGACAGCTTTATCAAACTTATAGGTGTAAGTGTATGCGTTCGCAAGATTTTCGTATATACCCTTACCAACGGAGGTGCTTATTCTTGCTTTCCTGTCTTCTGTATCAAGTGTACTAATCTCTTCTTCCCATATTGCGATTGCCTTTTCAATTTCCTGAAAGGATTTGATATTCGGGCCGACCTTCTCTATCTTTTCATAAGCCAAAAGGGCGAGTTCCTGTGCTTCCTCCAGCTTTGTATAATCAAATTTACCTTTTGCTGAATAAACCTTTAATTGTTCGTTTATATAAGCAGGATATATATTCACAGCTGCAAGTTCTCTTGCACGATTCGCGAGATCCTTTTCAATGATTTTCTGCTGTTCGATTTGAAAATTTTCCTTATTCTTCTTCCAGTCTTTTTTCATGTTTTCGGCAATCCAGTAGGAACATTCCTCAAAACCGAAATTTACCGAACCATTCTCCTTTTTTGAAACCTGTTCGGCATACAGCGTATTGCCGTCAGCGTCTTTGGCTACAAGGTAAGAAGCCGGAATAGTTACAGCAACTTCATAATAATAGGTTGATACTTCAACTGCATCTTTCAAGCCTCCGCCACTGGGTACACATAGGGTTTTGGTATCTTTAATCCTGTTCTCCCCGAACATCACATCTCCGGAGGCGAAAGTCGCTGTGACTGATGAAGGATCGACAGAAGAGATGTCATACATCGGAAGTTGAAGAAATCTGGTATCCACTTTGTCACTCTTATCCTTCTGCCCGAATGCACAAAAAGACAAAATAAGGGAGAGAATAATAAATGATAGTTTTTTCATGATAAAGATTTTTAAAAAAGCGGAATGTAAATGACTGATTTGGATTAAATATTTAACCTATTATAACGAGTATTTTTTTAAAAGGTTTCTCATACAGTATATTACACCTTTTCACCTTTCTGGAGCATATGAATTATTGGTCATCTTCCTGTGAAAAAAATAGCACCACTAATAAGGATGAAAAAACTTACACCTTCAGCCGCTTCTTTTCCTGGACTTTGAAGAGATGCTGACAAATAAATATCGTTAAACGGGATTGGAAGATCTGACTCTGACCAAAGTCGAATCTTAAGATATTACAAAGAATGATTTAATATAAATAAGAGATAATGAGGCATGTAAGATTTATCTTTATCAGCGAATCCAAATCATTTGGGAAAACAATACATAAATAATTCGTTCACTCCTCCAATAAAGGGTAACCTTCAGTTATCACTTCAACTATAAATTCAACCCCTTTGATGATCTGTAAATAGTTGCTTTATCAGAATAATCCCCGAATTTTTTATCGAGGTATTGTTCCAGAAGTGAATTTTCTTCGCCTACCGACCATAATATATCGGGAACGTTTTGTTCCACCTGCTTCATGGAAGCTATTCTGATCATCTCAAGGGGTATTTTGATTCCCAACCTGAATTCCTGCCTGATAAAAACATTGTTATATTCAATGGTGGCCGGACTATTCCAGTAAGTTAGCAACCAGCCTATGACCTTATCATTGTATTTTAGTCCAAGACTTGTGTAATACGCTAGTCTGTCCTCATGATAAAAGGGAGAAAAAGATTCGGAAAAAAATGGCATAAATTCCTGCTCATCTTTGATCTCTTTCTTTTCGTCGGGAGAAACCCACGACCATGGTATGATCTCATAACCTTCAGGCAAAATAACATTGTCCCTCCAGGGAATGTTGCTAACTCTTGCGATATCAGTACGGAAAACATGCATCAGTTTCTCGGGTTCCGACCATTCCTGCTTTTCAAGGATATGTTTTGTCGATTCAGTGCTCTCCCAGCTCGACCAGAAATAGGTCCTCACTTCCCTGAACCCTTTCTGGGACAGAATTTGTTCGGTTTTATTCAATAATTCCTGCCCAATACCTTCATTACGGAATTCGGGCTCAATATAGAAAGAAATAATTTCCGAATAACTCTTACTGTCGTCGAATTCAGCTATACATAATCCGACGATATTATTGTCTTTTCTAACCGACACGGCAAGTATCGGATTCTTTATATCAATGGATTGAATTTGCTTGCGAATATTGGGGAAAGTGTATTTTTCCAGATTTTCTCTGACAAACTCAATGGTCATGTTGAAGGAAGCTTTGTATGAAAAGTTATTCATAAGAGGTGTTTTTTCTGAGATGAATTGAATGTCTTCTTTTATAAAGCCCAAATTATTAAAAAAAGTTCAAAAAAAATCATGTGATATAATGAATTTATCTTCTCAGATAAATTATGTAGAAAAATAATATTACTTCTGTCCAATATGATGAGGGTGTCTAAAAAGTAATAATCTATTAAAAAGAACTTACAATTTGAAAGTATTTCTCCTTCCTGCCCCACACAAACCCTCCCTCCGGGGCTTTGTTCCCGAACATTAGCTTCGCTGAGCTTACCGCCAATATGAGGTTCGGTACTGAGTCAAACACTCGACTTTATTGACAGACTAAATTTTCAGATTATTATTCCCGGAATAAAAAAATACGGGCTATTTTACTTCAATAATGTGGAAAGGGATCTGGATCATCGACCGGAGATCATTACCAAGTTCTTGCATGGACTCATCGTCATAATCAAAATGCCAGTAGATTATGGCATCATTTCCTTCGAGATAAAATTCATTTAGTCTGGCAAGAAAGTTTGTAATGTATTTTTTTGACCCGCTATTGATATATTCAAGGTGAAACCGTATTTCGGTTTTACTTTCCGGATCTCCTATATATGCCTGAACTTCTCTAAGGAGGGGTGAATAAAACTCAAAAGCATCTTCCGGTATGGATCTACCTTTAATTTCAAATACACCGTCTCCGGTGGAAATACTTGGTGTTGTCTTTGTCCCTTCAATATGCATGTTAAAACCTTTTCTGGGTTGTAAAGATAAACAAAATCGTTATACAAATTGAAAAGTTTGAAGGAGAATATTATTTTACGAAAAGATTTGGTTTCTCAAAATCAAACAGGCTCGGATAATCCTCATCAAATTTTCTCAGGATTTCAGACAGGATTGTTTCCCGCATGAACTTGGATTTGTTTGAAACTTTGTATTTGGTACAGTAAGCCTCAATAGCTTTCATTTCCCGGTTATTGAATAAAAGGGACTGATGATTTTTTCGTAACAGATCTTTCTCTTTTGATTTGCGGGTTTTCACTGGCGGATAAATTTTATTTTCAAAAATATGGATTTAATAACCAATTACCCTGTAAATCGCGCTTTAAAGAATTAACAAGATATAAACATCTCAATCGTCATACTTGAGGATCCGGTATATGCCTCCGGGAGTAATAATTTTAAAAAGTACTGCAAGAATAAGACTTCCGGCAGTGGCCGCAATAAAACCGACACTCCAGTTCATAATATATAATTTCGTTGTCCAGCTGAGCAGGAAAACGAGAATGATATAACCTCCTAATCTCAGGAGAAAAGAAATATTTACCCTGATATTCAATATTTTTCTGGCAACAATGATCTGGGCCAGTGCATAAAAGGCCTGAGAGGAAAGACTTGCAATGGCTGCTCCTTTGGCTTTGAGTACCGGGATCAGGATAAGGTTTAGGGAGAGATTGATTATCACAGTAATAGCAGCAAGCGTATTTAATTGTTTAAGACTTTTGTTTGCAGTTAGTAAGGTGCCGAAAATATAAGAAGAAGAAATGAAAATAAAACCGTTTATAAGTATACTGAATACCCCTGCTGAATATGCTATTTCTTCGACATAAAGCAGATCGATGATCTGGTAATTGTAAAACCAGGCTATTGAAGCAAGGGTAATGGCCGGAACGAATACAATTGAATAGGAGAGTTTAATCATTTCTCCTACCCCTTCTTTTAGTTTGATCATTTTGGAGAAAATGGGTAACAGCATTCCTGCGATAAGAACTGCATACATGTTTACCGCATCAAGTATCCTGTAACTTTGTGCATAGATGCCTGCCTGAAATTTCCCGTCATCAAGCATTCTTTCGAGAAGTACTGAATCGAAACGATTGAAAAAAGACATCAGAAGAATAAGAATAGCAAAAGGATAACTTTCTTTCAGAATGCTGATCCCGTTCCTGAAGCCGAACTTAAGATGAACCTGTCCTGCATGCTTCAGTACAATAAAAAGAATAATTACTGCAGCGATAATATAGGCCGCAGTTTGTGAATATACCAGCCACTCTATCTGGAATTCTTTTTGGCTTACATTACCCCATATCAGTACCGAGCAAATGATGATGACGAAGAAGCGGTCGGCAACAGAGAGGATTGCGTCTGTGCGGAATAAATGTAATCCGCTTATATTTGATCTGAGGTAAAGAATAAATGATAACAGAAACTGATTGATAACCAGCAAGAACAACATACTGAACTGTCGGGTTGAGTACCCCAGAAATAAACCGGTCAAAATGACGATGACACCATATACAACAGATAATGCCAATTTTAATGGAACAATCCGGGAAAAATTTGAACTTAGCCGGGAATGGTCCCTGGCAATTTCACGGTTATTATAATTTGTGATACCGACATCAAGGAGAATATTCAACAGTATAGATAAACTCAAAAGAGAAAAATATAATCCATATTCCTCTGCACCGACAATATTCTGAACTTTCCTGTCAATTCCGAACATCCAGAATGTCTTTATCAGGAAGTTCAGAAATATCAGAATTGCTACGTTAGTAATAAATTTCTTTTTCAAAATTTTTACCGGGTTAAAGTCCTAACCTGTTTTAATAATAAAGGCTAAAATTAATATATTTTATAAGGGTGAAGGCAAAGATTGTATCTTTAAACTGTTTTTTATAAAAATGCCCAAATGAGAATTGCTGTAAATACCCGATTATTACTTAAAGACCGGCTCGATGGTATTGGCTGGTTTAGCTTTGAGACTCTTAAACGCATCACCCGCTCTCATCCTGAGCATGAGTTCTTTTTTCTTTTCGACAGGGCTTTTGACAGTCAGTTTATTTTTTCTGAAAATATTCAGCCTGTGATTTTAAGTCCTCAAGCCCGCCACCCTGTACTCTGGTTTTTATGGCTGGAGGTTTCTGTAAGGAATTTTTTGAAAAATAATAACATTGATCTTTTTGTTTCCCCTGATGGCTTTATCCCTTTAAACTCGGAGATTCCATCGGTATCTGTGATTCACGATATAAATTTTTTCCACAGGCCCAAAGATCTACCACCTTTTGCAAGAGCATACTATAATTATTTTTTTCCCCGTTTTGCAAAGAAAGCAGCTAGAATAGCTACGGTTTCAGAATATTCTGCCAGGGATATCGCCCGGAGTTATAAAATCGAAAGATCATGTATTGATGTCGTATATAATGGGGTAAACGAAAATTTCTGTCCACTGTCAACAACCGAAATTAATCGGTACAGAAAAAAAATCAGCGGGGGTTTATCCTATTTTATTTTTATAGGAAGTTTGCACCCCAGAAAAAATGTGGCCAATCTGTTGAGGGCCTATGAGCGTTTCAGAGAAAAATCAGATGCCAAAGTTAAAATGGTTATTGTCGGCGAAAAGTTTTTTTTAACTTCGTCCATCGAAAAAGTCCTCAAAAATATGATAACAGCGGAGGATGTTATCTTCACAGGGAGATTGAAAGCTAATGAATTACATAAGGTACTGGCCTCTTCACTGGCCCTGACCTTTATCCCGTATTTTGAAGGATTTGGCATCCCCTTAACGGAAGCCATGAAATGCGGTGTTCCTGTGATTGCGTCCAATGTGACTTCCCTTCCTGAGGTTGGTGGTGATGCAGTCTTGTTTGCAGGACCCGGGGATATTGAAAAAGTGTCGGATCACATGAAGCTCTTTGCAGAGGATCCGGGAATAAGAAAAGCATTTATTGAAAAAGGTTATGAAAGAGTAGAACTTTTCAGTTGGAACCGAACTGCTGAAAAATTCTGGAATTGTATTGAAAAAGCATTGGATGAAGCTTAAAGCCTATTATAAAAATGGTGTAATTGAAGCAGGTTGTGATGAGGCAGGCCGGGGATGCCTGGCAGGACCGGTATTTGCTGCTGCAGTTGTGTTGCCTTCCGATTATCACCATCCTTTGCTGAACGACTCGAAAGTATTGAATGAAAAACAACGGGAGTTGCTGAGGTTTGAAATTGAGAAAGAAGCAGTGAACTGGGCAGTTGCTTCTGTTACCAATACCGAGATAGATGAAATAAATATTTTAAAGGCTTCATTCCTTGCTATGCACCGGGCTCTCGATCAACTTAATCCCGTCCCGCAACATATTATTATTGATGGCAACAGATTTCAGCCCTATAAAAATGTTCCGGATATTTGTATAATACAGGGGGATGGAAAATACTATTCCATTGCTGCTGCATCTGTTCTGGCAAAAACCTACAGGGATGATTTTATGAGGGAGATCCATAATGAATTTCCTCATTATAACTGGTATAATAATAAAGGCTATGCTACCCGAAACCACAGGGAAGGAATTAAAAAATATGGTGCCTGCTACTGGCACCGTAAATCATTTAACTTGCTGGACAATCAACTGGATATTGAATTTCCTTAGAATCCAATGCCCACGGTAACTCCAAGCCGGACAGAAAATCCTTCCAGAAGACCCAGGGACGCATTTTCTTCCATGCCCGACTCCACTTTAACACTAAGATCGTAATACGCGGGCCCGATAAAGGCTTCAAGTGAAATGGTTTCCTTAAACAGCCGCTGAACTCCCACAAGGACCCCGCCACCTATATTGGTTAGACTTGCTTTTACATAGTCGGGAGTACCTGCATCTCCGCTCTCTAAGCCTATGGAACCGTATCTGATAAAAGGGGCAATGAATGCTCCACTGGGTATCGTTTTGCTCTCAGATAGATAATAACGATACTCGGGTATAATTGAAAAACCATCAAGACGGGTATCGCCAATTTCCCAGCCTGCAAAATATGCACCGCCTAACTGAACACTCATGTCTTTATTAAGCACTCTTTCGTAAGCAAGGGTATAGGTTCTGATAATAGGAGCCGTCAGACTTGTTTTTATTACATTACTTCTTTCCTGTGCATGGGTTATCCCCATACTGATGAATAAAGCACTTAAAAGAACCGTAAAACATGTTTTCATGATTTGAATTGTTTATGTTTTTTAATTTATAAAAATAGCACCTTCCCAGCTAACCTGCTTTTTTGTAAATCCTTGTTTTAATATGATACAAAGCAGGTTGTCCGATTTTTTTATCTTTTGTTTAATAAATGAAATTTGTAAATTAAGCAGGCGAAAAAACAACATACCTAAAGTTACTTTTTATAGACAAGGAGATTTAACCCTGTGGAATTATATTCTATAAAGTAAAAATATAGTCCCCTATGAACGAACACATTGCCTCTGATATCAGTCTTTCTTACGGGAGCTGATAACGGGGGGTTACAGAAAAAAGCAATTTTTTTAAAAGGGTTCGTGTGGGCGATATAAACACTTAATAACCTTTATTGCTTACTCCCATTTTTGGGTATAATAAGAAGATTTAATTCTCTCAACTGGTCTTCCGAAACCGGTGAAGGAGAATCGATCATAACGTCTCTTCCGGCATTGTTTTTTGGAAATGCAATAACATCCCTTATTGAATCCAGCCCGGCAAACAGCGATACCCAACGGTCGAAACCAAATGCAATTCCTCCGTGTGGTGGCGCACCATATTGAAAGGCTTTCATAAGAAATCCGAATTGTGCCTGTGCCTCCTCATCTGTGAAACCAAGCTGCCTGAACATGAGTTCCTGAAGTTTCTGATCGTGGATCCTGATGGACCCTCCGCCAATTTCAACACCATTAATAACCAGATCGTAAGCGTTTGCCCGGACTTTACCCGGATCGGTACTTAGCAGGTCGATATCCTCTTCTACAGGTGAGGTAAAAGGATGATGCATGGCATGAAAGCGTGAAGATTCTACATCCCACTCAAGCAGAGGGAAGTCTACTACCCATAGTGGTTTGTAGATATTTTTATCTCTCAGATTCAGCCGGCTTGCCATTTCAAGCCTCAATTCACCCAGCTGCTCAAGGGTAGAGAATTTATTACCTGCAAGTAATAGCAACAGGTCACCGGGTTTTGCCCCCAGCATTTCGGCCCAGCCTTTCAGCGCATTTTGATCATAAAATTTATCTACCGATGATTTGAAACTTCCGTCGCTGTTATATTTCACATATACAAGGCCCCTAGCACCAATCTGGGGCCTCTGAACCCAGTTTGTGAGTTCATCCAGTTGCTTTCTGGAATATTCTCCACAGTTTTCTGCATTGATTCCCCCTATATACTCTACACTGTCAAAAACCTTAAAGCCCTTATTCTGAACAAGGCTTGTAAGATCATGGATCTTCATTCCGAACCTTATGTCGGGCTTGTCGCTGCCATAATTTTCCATGGCATCCCAATAGGGAAGTTTAGGAAATCTATAATCAATATCAACATTCAGGATTTCCCTGAACAGATGATTAGCAAGACCTTCAAAAGTGTTAAGTACATCATCTCTGTCGACAAAAGACATTTCACAATCAATCTGTGTGAATTCCGGTTGCCTGTCTGCACGCAGATCCTCATCCCTGAAACATTTCACAATCTGAAAATATTTGTCGAAACCGGCTACCATCAAAAGTTGTTTAAAGGTCTGTGGTGACTGTGGCAGCGCATAAAATTGGTTCGGATTCATTCTCGAGGGAACAACAAAATCGCGTGCACCCTCCGGAGTTGATTTAATGAGTACAGGAGTTTCAATCTCCAGGAAGCCCTGATCGCTCATATACTTTCTTACTTCATGTGCCATCCTGTGTCTCAGTTCCAGGTTTTTTCTTACTACAGCACGCCGGAGGTCAAGATAACGGTATTTCATTCTGAGGTCTTCTCCACCGTCAGTTTCTTTTTCTATGGTGAATGGGGGAGTTTGGGATTTGCTCAGGATATTCAATTCATCGACAATAATTTCAATTTCTCCTGTAGGGATTTTGAGGTTTTTGTTACTTCTTTCCCTGACTTTTCCGGTTGCCTGAATCACATACTCCCGGCCAAGTTTCCTGGCTTTTTCACACAGGGCCTTATTTGTTTCCATATTGAATGCAAGCTGGGTAATGCCATACCTGTCTCTAAGATCTACAAATGTAAGACCTCCGAGATCTCTTGATTTTTGAATCCATCCGCTAAGGGTTACTTTTTTTTCTGTATCATTAATATTTAATTCTCCGCAAGTGTGTGTTCTGTACATGGTTTTTTATTTTTGTTGCCGTAACCGGTTTAAATTAATTTTTTCCCGTATTTCGTTCTGATGCGAAAATAAAAAGAATCAGGGTGATAAAACAGGATAAAAACCTAAAATTATGCAATATCCTCTTTTTTCCGATGAATATTTTATGAATGAAGCTTTGAAAGAAGCAAATATCGCAATGGAAATAAATGAGATTCCAGTTGGGGCGGTAATTGTTATGAATAATCAGATTATTGCCCGTGGACATAATATGACAGAAGGATTACTGGATGTAACTGCTCATGCGGAAATGCTTTCCCTGACCTCTGCTTTTAATTTTCTGGGAGCAAAATACTTACCGGAATGTACGCTCTACGTAACTCTTGAGCCCTGTACGATGTGTGCTTCTGCTATGCGGTGGGCACAACTTGGAAAATTGGTTTACGGGGCACCGGATCCAAAAGCAGGATTCAGCCTTTTGGATAGCCCTTTGCTGCATCCAAAAACTTCTGTGATTAATGGAGTGTTGGAGAATGAGTGCAGCATATTACTTAAGAAGTTTTTTGAGGATAAGAGATGACGAATTGCATTCCAGTGTTCACGAGCTAAGACCAAAACCTGCGGATTCAAGATCTGTCCAAAATCCTGGATAGGATTTACTTACAACACCGGGATCTTCAAGAATAAGTTCGCCGGATTTTAGGGATAAGGGAGCCATCCCCAATGCCATCCGGTGATCATCGTAAGTCTTAATATTAACTTTTTTACTCCAGTCTGGAAGGCTCTTTCCATCCCACCAGATCAGATCCCCGTCTGCGGAAAAGGAAATTTCCACCCCAAACTTCTGGAGTTCGTTGTATAATGCTGTTACCCGGTCAGTTTCTTTTATCCTTAAAGATCTACACCCTGAAAAATAAAAGGGAATATTCCTGGCAGTACAATAAGGCGCAAAGCTTTGAACCATATCAGGATTATCCCTGAAGTCGAAGTGAAATTGCTTTAAATGTATTTCAGATCCTGTTATTTTCACTCCTTCTTTTGTAAAAGTTGAACTTACCCCAAGATTGTTAAACATATCAATTATCTGTGAGTCGCCCTGTGTACTGTTTTTCCGCAATCCTTTTAATAGAATTTCAGCATTCGGGTGAAGCCCTGCAATCATGTACCAGTATGAAGCACTACTCCAGTCAGACTCCACGCTTATAGAACCTTCATTATAGGGAATATTTTCTACCCGGATAATATTGTTTTCTTTTCTCACCCATGCTCCTGCCTCCTGCATAAGCGAGATCGTCATATTTATATAACTGGAGGAGATGGTATCCCCTTCAAGAACCAGTTCCAGACCTCCGTCGAGGTAAGGGCCTGTCATGAGAATTGCACTGATATACTGACTGCTGATACCTGAATCAATCCTGATGGTTTTTCCCCTGAGTTTCTTTCCCCGGATCTTAAGCGGAGGATATCCGGATTTTTCCAGATAGGTAATATCAGCACCCAGATTTTTTAAAGCTTCCACGAGTTCCCCGATGGGGCGATCCTTCATTCTCTCGGTTCCGGTAAGGATCACCTCTTTGTTTCCTGTTGAATAAAAGGCGGTGAGAAATCTCATGGTTGTGCCGGCATGTCCTGCATTCTTTATTTTTTCTTTGGAATTCAACAATTCGACCATCGTTCGGGTATCATCACTATCAGAAAGATTTTCCGGGAGAATGCTGTTTCCCGAAAGCGCAGATATCATGAGAAGCCTGTTACTGATGCTTTTAGAGGCAGGAAGGTATACTACGCTCCTGATCTTTTTGGGAATGTTTTTGATTGAAATATGCATAAAACCTGGTTTTCGGATATAAAAATAGATAATTTTTGCTTTAATAAGGCACGGCAGCTGTATTCAGTACATCATTGAAATTTTTATATTGCATAACATAAGCAGATTAAAGGGAATTAGACGTTTTATCTTGTTATTTTTGAGCTGCCAATTCAGATTCGGCTGATAATAAGGAACAAGTATGGAAAAAATTAATTTTGAAAATACCGCAATTGCCTTTCAGGTCAGGGGAAATGCAGAATTACAAAGAGCAAATATCATGTTCAGGCTCATATCCATGCCATGGCTCGTAAGCTTAGGCAATTCGGTTATAAGTTTTATGGCAAGTGTGGGTTTACCTGTCAATTGGTTAGTGAAACCTACCGTTTACAGGCAATTTGTTGGTGGGGAGTCTATTACCGAATGTTCAGCCGTAATTGAAAAACTGGCAACAGGTGGAGTGAAATCAATACTTGATTATTCAGTTGAGGGAAAAGAAAGTGATGAGGAAATACAAAGGGCCCTTGAGGAAACGCTGCGGGCGATCGATTATGCCGGTAGAAATAAAAATATACCTTTTGCAGTGTTTAAGCCCACAGGCTTTATAAAATCCCAGGCTTTGGAAAAACTGAGTTCAGAAGAGACCGAACTTCCGGAAGAGGTTCTGGCAGAAGGTAATAAGTTCAGAGACAGGGTAAGGCAGATGTGTCAGCAGGCAGCAGGCTATAAACTCCCCATTCTGATTGATGCTGAAGATAGCTGGTACCAGGATTTTATTGACCAGGTGGTTTATGAAATGCAAAAAGAATTTAATCTGGAAAAAGCTATTGTTTTTAACACTTATCAGATGTACCGCCGGGATAGGATGGAAGTGTTGAAAAAGGATGTGGAAAGAGCAAGAAATGAGAATTTTTTTCTCGGGGCAAAATTTGTAAGAGGAGCCTATATGGAAAGAGAAAGGGGGAGGGCAAAAGAAAGGGGTTACCAGGATCCTATTCAGCCCAATAAAGAATCAACGGACAAAGACTATGACCTGGCTCTTGAATATTCGGTGAAAAATATTGATATTGTATCAATTTTTAATGGTACTCATAATGAGAGAAGTTCTCTGTGGCTGGCGGAGCTTATGAATAAGAATAAAGTTAAAAGCGATGATTCCCGGTGCTGGTTCTCACAACTTTATGGCATGAGTGATCATATCAGCTTTAATCTTGCTAACGCTGGATTCAATGTTGCAAAATATGTGCCCTATGGCCCTGTAAAACATGTTCTTCCTTATCTCACAAGGAGAGCAGAGGAAAATACTTCGGTTAAAGGGCAGACCAGTAGAGAGTTATCTTTATTGAAAAAGGAATTGAAGAGGAGGAAGACATTAGAGAATAATTAAAGAAGCATTTAACCGTCTGATAAATAGCGCCTCAACTATATATTATATTTCATGAAGCTGACAAATAAAAAAGAGACTTATAGAATATGGCTGCAAAAATTCGTAGCAACTGTAATTTATACACCCCTGATACTTGTATTTTTCTTTTCAGATTATTTTGATAAGCCTTTTATTGGCCTGGAAAGGCCTCTACTGATTATTATAGTGACCATCCTCTATCTTTCGGTAATTATATATCACCATTTATTAAACCCCTATTTTCTTTTTTATTCAGACCATGGAGATAAACTTACCTTCAGGTATTACCCTATCAGGGCATTCAATCAAAAGAAGCAGAGTATAGTCATACCGAAAGAAAAGTTCGTAAAATATGAAATAGAGAAAAAATTCATGGGTGAGAAACTTTATCTGTTTCAGCAGAACCGAAAGGGAGTCGCAAAATATCCCCCGGTTTCATTATCCGGACTTGGCACGGATGACAGAAATAGGTTGAAAGGTTCTTTAAATCAATATCTTCGAAAATAATTTTACCAAAAAAGGCTGAGATTTCCTGTTTTTTTTCATAAAGAAGAAAAGGAATACTTCTTATGGATCAGGAAATAAAATATCTGCTTGCGCTTACTATGATCCCAACCATTGGGCCGGTTACAGCCAGGAAACTTATTATTCACACCGGATCAGCCTCAGCGGTCTTTAAGGAAAAAAAGCAAGTGCTGACAAAGATACCCGGAATTGGCAATACGCTGGCCGAGCGTGCTATATCCGGAAACCTTCTTTGTAAGGCCGAAGAGGAGATCATTTTTTGTGAGAAGAATAAAATTTCAATTCTGGACTATTACTCGAAAGACTTTCCGGCCCGGTTGAAAAACTGTCCGGATGCCCCCCTTATTCTTTTTTACAGGGGAGAAAACTGTTTTGATTCCATGAAAATGGTAAGCATCGTAGGAACACGCAGAGCTTCTTCTTATGGAACGGAAGTCTGTCAATCCCTGATCAAGGACATTTCTTCAGCTTATCCCGATGCCGTTATTGTCAGTGGTCTTGCTTATGGTATTGACTATCATGCTCATCTTGCCGCATTGAAAAGCAATCTTAAAACTATTGCGGTTCTGGGTCATGGACTTCACACCATATACCCATCCCAACACAAAAACATTGCATTTAAAATTATTGATAATGGCTGCCTTTGTACAGATTTTTGTTCCCATATGAATCCCGAGCGAAATAATTTTATTAAACGTAACCGTATCATTGCAGGAATAACCGATGCAACCATTGTCGTTGAGTCAGGTATCAGGGGAGGAGCCCTTATTACCGCCGATATCGCAGGTTCTTATAATCGTGATGTGTTTGCTTTTCCCGGACGGGCAGGAGATGAAAAATCGCTTGGCTGTAATGCTTTAATAAAATATAACAAGGGCGGAATGATTGAAGGACTGAAAGACCTGGAATATTTCCTGGGATGGGAGAGAGGAGGCAATAAGCCGCCACCCAGACAAAAAATACTTTTTACCAAACTTTCTCCGGAAGAGGAGTTAATTGTCGATGCCCTTAAAGAGGAGGATAAAATTTCACTTGACTCTTTAAGTCTCAAGATAAATTGGCCGGTAAGTAAGGTGTCATCGGTTTTATTAAATCTGGAATTTGAAGGAATTATCAGAGCATACCCCGGGAATTATTACCGCCTGATTTAGGAATAACCCCTCATTATCCCTATTTTTATCATCAGATAAAAAGGTGTCTGATAATCTATGATATAATGTTTATGAGAGTTTCAGTGTAATATGCTGTAAATCATATTGATTTTGATTTCAAATCTTGAAGCAATTACCCCTAAAGTTCATAAGTTTGTTTACCTTGATTAATTAGTGTCCGTCAATAGAGTTGAGAGTCTGTTTCAGAACCGACCCGCCAAATGGCGGTGAGCTCAGCGAAGCTAATGTTCGAGATCAGGCAACGCAGATATCGGACATTATGGACAGACTTTAATTATAACCTTAAACTAAATAAAATATGGACCCAAGAGTTGAACAATTCATGGCCAAAGTAAAGGCCAAAAATCCTGCTGAACCAGAATTTCATCAGGCAGTAATGGAAGTTGCAGAATCGTTAATTCCCTACATCGAAGAACACCCTCGTTATAAATACGCCAAGGTGCTTGAAAGGATAGCGGAACCTGAGCGTATTATTATTTTCCGGGTCCCATGGATGAATGATAAAGGAGAAGTTGAGGTGAACCGTGGATTCAGGATTGAAATGAATAGTGCGATTGGCCCTTATAAAGGCGGGCTTAGATTTCATCCCACGGTAAACCTGGGGATATTAAAATTCCTGGCCTTTGAACAGGTTTTTAAGAACAGCCTCACCACCCTTCCAATGGGAGGAGGAAAAGGAGGATCCGATTTTGACCCAAAAGGTAAGTCTGATAATGAAGTGATGCGTTTCTGTCAAAGCTTTATGACCGAGTTGTTCCGTCATATCGGACCTAATACCGACATTCCTGCCGGAGATATCGGTGTGGGTGGAAGAGAGATTGGTTTCCTTTTTGGTCAGTACAAGCGTTTAAGAAATGAATTTACCGGTGTTCTGACAGGAAAAGGAATTCAATGGGGAGGCAGTCTTATCCGTCCGGAAGCGACGGGATACGGATCCGTTTATTTTGCCCAGGAAATGTTGTCAAATACCGGGGAGGAACTCAAAGGGAAGGTATGTGTTGTATCAGGATCAGGAAATGTAGCGCAGTTTACAACTCAAAAGATCAATGAATTAGGAGGAAAGGTAGTGACCATGTCCGATTCGGGTGGATATATTTACGATCCTTCAGGAATAGACGATGAAAGACTGGAATATATAATGGAGCTTAAGAATATCAAACGGGGAAGAATATATGAATATGCAGAGAAATACGGAGTTGAATATATAGAAGGCCAACGCCCCTGGAGTGTTAAATGTGATGCAGCTTTTCCTTCTGCCACAGAGAATGAGATCACTGCTGAGGATGCCAGGAAACTTATATCGAATGGATGCAAGGTAATTTCGGAAGGTGCAAATATGCCTTCTACACCTGAGGCTATTGAAGAATATTTAAGTGCGAAAATCCTTTATGGTCCCGGAAAAGCGGCGAATGCAGGGGGTGTGGCCGTTTCAGGTCTGGAAATGACACAAAATTCCATGAGATTACCCTGGAGCAGGGAAGAAGTGGATAACCGCCTTCAGACAATTATGCAGAATATTCATAAGACTTGCGTGAAGTACGGCAGCGAAGATAATGGTTATGTTAACTATGTTAAGGGTTCAAATATAGGGGGGTTTGTCAAGGTTGCTGATGCAATGATGGCTCAGGGCGTGGTTTAGATTTTTTTTGGTTCAGTTTTTATTAATTTTGAACCAAAAAATTTGAAGAATGTTTATTGATTCGCATACACACCTGTATCTTGAAAATTTTGATAAGGACCGGGATGAAGTTGTTAACAGAGCATTGAAAAATAAGGTTTCGAAATTGTTACTGCCGAATATTGATAATTCCACTCTTGGAAGAATGATGGAGATGGTAATAAAGTATCCCGGGGTTTGCTATCCGATGATTGGATTACATCCGGGAAGTGTTGATGAAAAATTTGCTGATGAGCTGGAATTGTTGAAAAAGGCAATGTCCCAAATCAGGTTTTATGCCATCGGTGAAGTCGGTGTTGATCTGTACTGGGACAAAAAATTTGAAGCTGAGCAGAAAGAAGCCTTCAGGGTTCAGATCAATTGGGCAAAAGAGAGCGGATTGCCGTTGGTTATTCATTCAAGGGAATCCTTTCGCGAGATTTTCAAGATACTGGATAATGAAATGGAAGATGATCTTACCGGTGTTTTTCACAGCTTTACCGGAGGAAAAGCTGAAATTGAAAAGATTATGGATTATGGTTTTTATTTTGGGATAAATGGAATCGTGAGTTTTAAAAACAGTGATCTGAGAGATGTAATAAAATACATCCCCCCCGATAAACTTCTCCTTGAAACAGATGCTCCCTACCTTGCCCCGGTTCCAAAAAGAGGGAAAAGAAATGAGAGTTCCTATTTGCCCTTTATTTCTTCAGTTATTGCAGAAATTACCGGGAACAGCAAGGAAGAAATTGAGAATATAAGCTGCGGAAATGCGGAAAAATTATTTAATCTGGATTAGAAAATTTTAATGGATAACTTATCTGTACTGATAATATACACCGGCGGAACTATAGGAATGGTTCATAACCCTGAAACCGGTGTATTGCTGCCTTTTGATTTTAATCATATCTCTGATCAGATGCCGGAACTGAAAAAATTCGGATTTGCCCTGGATGCCGTATCTTTTGATCCGCCTATGGACTCTTCAGATATAGGACCGGATGTATGGGTTAATATCGCCAGTATTATCTATGAAAGATATGATGAATATGACGGATTTGTAATATTGCACGGAACTGATACCATGGCTTACTCCGCATCCGCTTTAAGTTTCATACTTGGCAACCTGGCGAAACCTGTCATATTTACCGGCTCTCAACTTCCTATCGGCACACTCAGGACAGACGGAAAAGAAAATATAATTACTTCCATTGAAATTGCTGCCGCACGGGAAAAGTCAAAACCGCTGGTTCCTGAAGTATGCATTTATTTTGAAAATAGATTATACAGGGGGAACAGGACTACAAAAATAAATACAGAAAATTTCAATGCATTTCAGTCTGCTAATTACCCCCCACTGGCAGAAGTTGGTATAAGTATAAAGTACAACCGGGAAGCCATTTTGTATCCTCTGGAAAACAAACCTCTTGAGCTTAATACTGCTTTTGATAATCATATTGCGATATTAAAACTTTTTCCAGGGATGAATCGTGAATTTATCGATTCTATTCTCGGAATATCAGGTTTAAAAGGAGTTATTCTGGAAACTTTCGGTTCGGGAAATGCTCCTGCTACAGAGTGGTTTTTAAAAAGGATCAGAAGAGCGGTGGAAAATAATATAATTGTATTGGACATTACTCAGTGCAACACAGGAAGTGTTTCCCTTGGTCGTTATGAAACCAGCCGGAAACTTTATGAGGCGGGGGTTGTCAGTGGATATGATATTACCACCGAAGCTGCTGCCACAAAGATGATGTCGATATTTGGAAGCCATGATGATCCCGAGAAGATTAAACTGCTTTTAAATAGTTCTTTAAAAGGTGAAATAACAATAATATAATTAAGGAGATTCAATATTTTTTTGTATTTTGCGCCGCGTTTTTGGGAATTTTATGACAGAATGTGAATTCAGTCTGGTTGTCAGAATAAGCAAGTTCTTTTTAGGAAATTCCCGGAGAGGTGCAGGAGTGGCTTAACTGGCACGCCTGGAAAGCGTGTGTACCCCAAAAGGGTACCGAGGGTTCGAATCCCTCCCTCTCCGCAATATTGAAGAGCTTTTATAGATTTTTTGTTAAAAACAGGAATTGCCGGAGGTTTGGGCCAGTTATACCGGAGGAGCTCATGAAGCCGGTACAGAAGGTCCGGGGAATTCCTTTCAATTTTGGAGGGATTTAAGAGTAGGTCCTTTTTTATATAAATATAAGCTGGTAATGTTAATTTAATCATATAAGTTTGAAAATTAAGTAAAATCATAATACTTTTAACATTTTAAAATCCGTTAATAAATTAAATAATTAAACTAAAATCGAATCATGAAAAAGTTATTTGCATTTTTAGCAGTTTTTGGGATGCTTATGATGGGAGCATCTTTAATTGCAGTAGCCCAGGATGAGACTCCGGAAGAAACAACAGAGGCCGTTGAGGAATCTGATACAATGATGGCAGAAGAAGAACCCGGAGAAGAACTCGTTGAAACTCCTTCCGAAATTACAGAAGGTGAAGAAGATGGAGGTCTTGGTGTTCTGCATAAAAATTTAAAGACCAAATTTATCGAAGGTGGAGCCTCCTTTATGGGAGCTGTTCTGCTTGCTCTAATTTTTGGTCTCGCATTTGCGTTTGAAAGAATTATTTACCTAAATCTTGCGACTACAAATACAGATAAACTTCTTAAAAACGTTGAAGAAGCTCTCGAATCAGGAGGCATTGAGGCTGCTAAAGATGTTTGTCGTAATACACGTGGTCCTGTGGCAAGTATTTTTTACCAGGGTCTTGAGAGAATGGATCAGGGAATAGATGTTGTAGAAAAATCTGTAATTTCTTATGGTAGTGTGCAAATGGGTCTTCTGGAAAGAGGCCTTAGCTGGATCTCACTATTTATTGCAATCGCGCCTATGCTTGGATTTATGGGGACAGTAATTGGTATGATCGATGCTTTCGATAAAATCCAGGAAGCCGGTGATGTTCAGCCTGCTCTTGTGGCAGGAGGTATTAAGGTAGCTCTTATTACTACTGTATCCGGTCTTATTGTTGCAATTATTCTTCAGATTTTCTATAACTATATTATATCAAGAATTGATTCAATAGTTAACAAAATGGAAGATGCTTCCATTACCCTTATTGACCTTCTGGTAAAACATAACTTAAAAAAATAAGAAAATATGTCTTTCTCAAAATTAGCAAAAATTGCGCTCTATGTCGTAGTGGGAATCTCTGTTCTCGTTATTGGCTTCTTCTATTTCGGTGATAGTCTTATCGATACTGAAGCATATGAGGCTAAGGTTGAGAGCATGGCTGCTCCCGACGAGAGCGACGCTGGCTTTGATTTTGCCCAGGATACGGCTGAGTCAGACACTGCCGGAGTAGCAGAATCGGATACTGCCGTTTCTGAAGAAGGCGCCGATACTGCTATGGTGGAAACAGAAGAAGAAATCGCTCCGGTTATAGATGAGACCGAAGCGACAATTGACGAGGAATCAATGACATTTATGGAAACATTGGTGTTCTATAGGACTGATATTGCCCTGGTTTGGGCTTATGTTCTTGTTTTTGTAACACTTGTTATTGCCCTGGCGTTCTCAATTGGATTTATGTTCTCCAATAAAAAATCTCTTGTAACGGGCCTGCTGATTTTAGTGGGTGCGGCAATACTTATTGGAGTATCATATATGCTCGCTTCTGACGCAACCTTGCGTATCATCGGTTATGAAGGTACGGATAACAGCGATCCCCAGGTATTGAAGCTGGTAGGTATGGGTCTCATTACAACTTATTTTGTACTCGGACTCATTTTACTCTCTATTTTATACTCTGAAATTGCAAAATATTTTAAATAGAAATCAGGTTCCTCTCCTCTTTTTGGAGAGGATACCATATAAAATTATAAACTGATGGCAAGAAGAGAAACACAGGAAATCAATGCTGGCTCGATGGCGGATATTGCCTTCCTGCTCCTGATATTCTTCCTTGTGGCCACAACAATGGATGTTGACACAGGCATTTCCCGTCTTCTTCCTCCAATTCCGGAAGAAGAACAGGATGTAGAAACTGATGTGAAGGAAAGAAATGTTCTGGTGGTACTTATCAACAGAGATGACCAGCTCATGGTTGATGGCGAACTTATGGATATGCAGACCTTGAGGGAAAGGACCATTGAATTTTTCAGCAATCCGAATCTGGATGAGGAATTGCCGGAGATGGAAGAGAAAACGATCGAATTTCCTCCCGGAGTATCGTCACGTTTTCCGGATGGCCAGGCCGAACTTATGGTCTCAAAAGGAGTGGTGTCACTTCAGAATGACAGGTCAACCACATATGGGAAATATCTGCGTGTCCAGGATGTCCTGGTAGCCGCTGTAAATGAGCTCAGAAATCGATTTTCGGTTGAGTATTTCGGAAGGGAATATGATGAAATGAATCCCAGAAACTTTGTAGATGAGCAAATTATGGAAGGTATAAGGGAAGTTTATAAGATGAATATTTCCGAAGCTGAACCTAAAAATATCGGAGGGAATTAGTATGTCAAAATTCAGAAAAAAATCAAAAAAGGGACAGCAAGCTATTAATACGGCCTCATTGCCGGATATTGTATTCATGCTTTTGTTCTTCTTTATGGTATCCACCGTGATGAGAGAAACTCAGCTGCAAGTTCGTGTACAGGTTCCTATGGCGACTGAAGTAAAGAAAATTGAGAAAAAATCACTGGTAAGTTATATCTATATCGGACAGCCGGTAACACGGCTTATAGAACTTTATGGTACAGAGCCTATGATTCAACTCAATGATAAACTTATCAATGAAGAGGGAGTTCCTGCCGAAGCAGTTAAAGACTTTGTCCTGTTCGAAAGAGAAAAGCTTGATGAGGTGGAGAGAAATAAAATGACTATATCTCTCCGAATAGATGAAGATATCAACATGGGTAAGGTGACAGATGTAAAATACGCACTTCGACTTGCCAATGCTCTGAAAATTAATTATTCTGCTAAAAGGGAATATAATGATTAAGCTGTTACTTACTAAACAGC
This sequence comes from uncultured Bacteroidaceae bacterium, assembly GCA_964426915.1. Taxonomy (GTDB): domain Bacteria; phylum Bacteroidota; class Bacteroidia; order Bacteroidales; genus CAYRTD01. Next base: position 27,601 of record CAYRTD010000014.1, read on the forward strand.
AGAAATAAATCGATTCTTTTTCATGTAAAAGCCGTTATAAATTTTTATAGCGGCTTTTTGTATCTGTGGTTATTCGGGAATCATGCAGCGAAAGTCAACATGGACTAAATTGAAAATTTTGTTGTCCGGAAACTGGCACTTGCCGGTATCCCCTTTTTTTCTTCTGAAACGTTTATCCCTGGCTACCTCTCAGCAATACGGTTACCACCGGCTCAAGGGATAAATCACGTCTCTTTTCTTTATGGCAAATTCTCATTTTCTGTTTTAATAACTGCATTCTCACCTTCTCCTTTAATACTGAAGTATATCCCCATAAATGATACTAATGCTGTAATAAGGTAAAACATCAGACTCATAGCAATGCTCAGATTCTCATCCAGCCCCATAAGTCTGGAACCATACAGAAATGTTATTTCTCTTGACCCTATTCCTCCTATAGTGACAGGCATCATGGCTACGATAGAGGAGATAAGAAAGATGAAAAGATATCCTGCAACATTATTACTTCCGCCTATAGCTAAAAATATTGCATAAGCGCAAAGGGTCTGAATAACCTGAACAGCGAAAGAATATGAGGTTACCCGGAAATACACCTTTTTTAAATATGGAAAAAATATCCTTATAATCAGATAAAGACTGAAAACAGAAATGGGAATAAGTAACCAGATCCATGATTTATAGGAGAATGGTATATGAAGGTCAGTAAAGAGACTTAAAAATACGGCAAGACAAAAAAGAGCAAGAACACCATTTAATCGATCATGAAATACTGCCCAAAAAATCCTTCCGGCTTTTACACTATGCTTTTTGTTCAGGATGTAGATCTTATAACCGTCACCACCTATGCCTCCAGGAAGAAAAAGATTATAGTACATTCCGAGTAAATAGAGTCTGAGATTGTAAACCTCGTTCAGTATTACATCGATTGCCCGAAAAAATCTGTTTAGACGAAGAGCCGCAATTAACTTCGAAGCTGAAAACAGGATAATGGCGATGAAGATGAAAATAAAATCAGATCTTTTGTAAATAGCAAGTACTTCCTGTAATTCAATTTTTGAAAATACAAATAGGAGGGCTCCCAGTGAAAGAATTATCTTAAAACCTGTTTTAACAGATTTACTTATCTTTATTTTCACTTTTTACTACTCTTTTAATTCTGTAAGGGGTTTTATCCTGCGATTCATAATATATTCTCATCAGCAATTCAGCGATAATCCCAATTGTGATAAGCTGAAAGCCTGCAATTACCAGGAGAATTCCCAACAAGAGAAGAGGCTTTCCCCAGATGTCGTTTCCGAGTACTTTAAGGATCAAAAGATAAAAATTGATCAATAGACCTATCGCAGTTATCAATATACCCCAGGTACCGAATAAATGCATGGGCTTTGGAAGGTATCTCTTAAAAAAGAGCATGAGAAGCAGGTCGGCTACTACTTTGAATGTCCTGCCAATCCCATATTTTGCTTTTCCGTGAATGCGGGGGTGGTGTTGAACTTCCACCTGGGTAATACTTGCTCCATCAAGGCTTGCGAGAATTGGGATGAAGCGGTGGAGTTCTCCGTAAAGACTAAGGTCTTTGGCTGCATCACTTCTGAACACTTTTAAAGTGCATCCAAAATCCTTGATTTTTACATTTGTGGTTTTTCTGATAATTGAATTAGCGATCCAGCTGGGAATCTTTCTCAATATCATACCGTCTTTTCTGTTTTTCCGTAATCCGGCCACAACATCCCATTTTTCTTTTTCGGCTTTTTCCAGCATAACGGGAATGTCATAGGGATCATTCTGCAGATCACCATCCAGCAACGCGATATATTCGCCAGAGGCCTGTTGTATACCTGCAGCCAGGGCGGAGCTCTGACCAAAATTCCTTTTGAATTCAACAAGGGTTAATCGAGGATGATGAAGATCCAGGATTTCCCCGACCGTTTTATCTGTTGAGCCATCGTCAACATAAATGAGTTCATAATCCAGATCTTTAAGAGCCACGGTAATTCTTTCCACCAGGGGTTTGATATTGGGTTCCTCATTATAAACGCAAACTACGGCTGAAATTTTAGTCATTATGTGGAAGGTTTTAAAAGAAACAAATATAGAAAAATGGAACGGAAGAATTCAAAGCAGGCTAAAAAATAAATACTGATCAAAAGAGCAGGTAAAGTTGGTGATAAATATCACTGATTATTTGTGATTTATATCACCATAAATTTATAGTTTCTATTCATTATAATCCTTTATTTTGAATCATGCTAAGAGGATGAAGATAAATCTTTTCAGGGCAGCAATGAAATAGTTTTTTGAATAGAAAAATTTTCCGTGATGTATGGCTGAATCACAGAAACATGAACCTGCGGTGGCAGGTTCATGTTTCAATTTTAAAATGATCACCCATTTTTAATAATCATTGGGAAGCATAAAGACCAAAACCGAATATCAAGATCATGGAAATAAAGATATATAATATGAAGGGTGAGATAGTGGCCACAAGAAGTTATGGTTCGGGTAATAATATATCGGATACACGTATGTTGCTATTGCAAAAAAGTCCGGCATTATATTATGTAAATATTATGTGCGACGGGATTGAAAAAACCCGGAAGCTCAGAATAAAATAAAAGATCTTTCACTTAGGGCTTGTAAATAAGAAAAGGGACCAGACGTGATGTCGGTCCCTTTTTGGCATTCCCACTCTCACTCTCACTCCATGGGGGAAGGTAAAGGAGATTAAGATTCGAGTTTTTTAATAAGAGAAAAGAGCATTTTGGATATTTCTTCAAGCTTTTCGAAGAAATCCAGATAGGTAAATTCATCAATTTCATCATTATCCTGGAGATAATCAAGAATAGCCACGCATTCAAAAGCACTTCCCCGTGAGATGATCATAAAATGCCTTCGGTCATTGTTGCTAAACCTGGAAGAACCTTCGGCGATATTGAGCATAATGCTGAAAGATGCTCTTTTGAGCTGATCTCTGGTTGTTGAATCAAAGTTTTTGGATTTAATCAGTGCAGAAATTTCTTTGTTAAAAGCTTTAGCTTTCTGATAGACGGAGAGTTTTTGAAAATCAAACATATTCTCAAAATTAGTTACACAGTGTGAGTGTGAGTGTGAGAGCGAGAATCAGTTTTGAGAGTGATGAAGCTTATCTCAAAACTCTCGCTCTCACTCTCACTCTCAAAACTGATTAGTGACCCCACCGGGAGTCGAACCCAGATCGCAAGAACCGGAATCTTGTATTCTATCCATTGAACTATGGGGCCATGAATGGAGACGCAAATTTAAGGAAATATTTGAGAAAATAAAGATGATGATTGCTGTACCTCCCATTTCTCCCAAACTTTTCCTATTTTCGCAGACTTAAGTTATATGTAAAACAGATCAGCAACAATGGACTACAATTTCAACGAAATAGAAAAAAAGTGGCAAAAATACTGGGAGGAAAATAAGATTTTTAAAACTGAAGATGACTTTTCCAACCCGAATAAATACTATATTCTGGATATGTTCCCATATCCTTCGGGCGCCGGACTGCATGTGGGGCATCCGGAAGGTTATACGGCCACCGATATTGTAAGCCGGTATAAAAGAATGAAGGGGTTCAATGTCCTTCATCCTATTGGCTGGGATGCTTTTGGTCTTCCTGCCGAACAATATGCGATCCAGACCGGCACTCATCCTGCAGTTACGACCAACAAAAATTGTGATACTTTCCGAAGGCAGATCAAAGAACTGGGCTTAAGTTACGATTGGGACAGGGAGATAAATACAACAGATCCTTCCTACTTCAAATGGACTCAATGGATATTCACCAGGCTTTATAATACCTGGTATGATGAAGAGTCGGGGAAAGGAAGAAATGTGGAAGAACTTACTGTGCCTGAAGAAATAAAGCAAAAGGGAGAAAAGTCAGTACGAGAATATATTGACGGCAAACGTCTCGCATATTATGATGATGCTCAGGTTTGGTGGTGTCCGGTTTGTAAGATAGTTTGTGCCAATGAAGAAGTGCTTACAGACGGTAACCATGAAAAATGCGGGAATCCTGTTGAGAAGAAGAATCTTAAACAATGGATGTTGAGGATTCCTCTTTATGCTGAAAGGCTTTTGCAGGGGATAGAGGAACTTGACTGGCCGGAAGGGGTAAAGGATATGCAGCGCAACTGGATAGGTAAATCAACAGGTGCAGAGGTCGATTTTACAATTGAAGGCACAGAAGAGAAACTCCGGGTATTTACCACACGTCCCGATACCCTTTTCGGTGCAACATATATGGTTATAGCTCCCGAACACAGGCTTGTTCCTGAAATCACCCGTGATGAAGAGTTTGAAAAAGTTATGGCTTACGTAAAAGCAGCTAATCTGAAGTCGGATCTTGACCGTACAGATCTTTCCAGAGATAAGACCGGAGTATTTACCGGTTCTTATGCAATTAATCCTGTAAATAATAAAAAGATTCCGGTATGGATTGCCGATTATGTAATGACCGGATATGGGACCGGAGCGATAATGGCGGTCCCCGCCCATGATACAAGAGATTTTGAATTTGCCCGGAAATTTGATTTGCCGGTAACCTGCATTATGGATCCGGATACTGAGGACCGGGAATTACGTAAAAAAGTTCTGGCAGGAGATGAATGCTGGACTGAAGACGGGAAGTATATTCGTTCCTCTAATGTACATACGGGATTGGATATCAACGACCTGAATAAAGAGAAGGGTATTGCGAAAGTTACTCAGTGGCTTGAAGATAATGGGCTGGGTGAGGCGAAGGTGAATTATAAACTGCGGGATTGGCTTTTTAGTCGGCAGAGATACTGGGGTGAACCATTTCCTGTTATCCACTGGGAAGATGGTGAAATTTCTCTTCTTGATGAAAATGAACTTCCCCTTGAGCTTCCCGTTCTTGAGAAGTTCGAGCCCGGAGAGAATGGACAATCTCCGCTGGCAAATGCTCACTCATGGCTGGAGGTAAAAGATAAAAATGGAAGAAAAGGTATTCGTGAGACCAATACTATGCCACAATGGGCGGGATCCTGTTGGTATTATTTGAGGTATATTGATCCACATAACGATGAGAGGATTTTTGATCCGCGAAAGGAAAACTACTGGATGCCGGTAGATCTTTACATAGGAGGGGCAGAACATGCAGTTCTTCACCTTCTTTACAGTCGTTTCTGGCATAAGGTGCTTTTCGACCTGGGAATTGTCAGTCATCATGAGCCTTACAAAAAGCTTTTTAATCAGGGTATGATCCTTGCATTTGCTTATGAAACTAATTCGGGGGCAAAGGTTAGCGACGACCTGGTTGAAGAAAAGAATGGAAAATATTATCACATACAAACAGGTGAGGAGCTTAAACAGATTGTTGCCAAAATGTCCAAATCGTTGAAGAATGTGGTGAACCCCGATGATGTTACTGCAAAGTACGGAGCCGATTCACTCAGGCTTTATGAAATGTTCATGGGGCCCCTGGAAACAACTAAACCCTGGGACGATAAAGGTGTTAAGGGTGTTTTCGGATTCCTCTCCAAAGCACACAGATTTTTTGCCAGACAGGAAAATATCGTGAGTAATGTTGATGATGACGAGGTGCTGAAGGCACTCCATCAAACGATTAAGAAGGTGGGAGGGGATATCGAAAATCTCCGTTTTAATACCGCCATTTCTCAGTTAATGATTTTTACCAACCTGGTTATTAAAAAAGGAAAATTAAGCAAGAGATCTGCTGAAATATTTGCGCTGGTTTTGTCGCCTTTTGCACCCCACCTTGCTGAGGAGTTGTGGCAGAAGTATGGACATAATGAGAGCCTGGCTTATGAGTCCTGGCCGGACTATGATGAGTCTTTGCTTAAAGAGAAAAGTTTTGAATACCCGGTATCATTCAACGGTAAAATGCGATTTAAGCTGGAACTACCGCTCGACATGCCCCAGGAAGAAATAAAGAAAAAAGTTCTGGAACATGAGATAGCAAAAAAATGGACCGGTGGCCTTGCTCCGAAGAAGATAATAATAGTTCCGGGAAAGATCATTAATGTTGTAATTTAAAAGTCGTATTGTGAAAATAAAATTTATATCAATTACCCTGCTGATAGTTCTTATAATCGCCTCTTTAATCTGGCTTTTTTTTGGAGAGGAAAAAAGACCGGGTGAAGAGAATATTTCTGAAGACCTTCAAATAGTATATACCCCACCGGTCATAAATTACGAATACGACAGCATTATGGTGGATTCATTTATTTCAGAAAGCGGATTAATTAAAAGGAACCAGCCCCTATCCTCATTGTTGAGTGAATACGGCATTTCTGCAAAACGAATACATGAGTTATCCCAAAAAAGTGATGGGATCTTTGATCTCAGAAGAGTTCGTTACGGAAATCCCTACAAACTTTTTTTCAGTTCTGACACCTTGAATGAACTTAAGTATTTTGTATACGAACACAGCCCACTCGACTATTTTGCAGTTAATTTCGGTGACAGTATAAATCTTTGGATGGGTAAGAAGAAAGTCGATACCATACAGTCACTATTTAACGGGAGCATTGAAACTTCTCTCTGGAACCTGATGATCGATAAGAAAACGAATCCCATGCTGGCTGTTGAATTGTCTGAAATATATGCCTGGTCTATCGACTTTTTTGGGTTACAAATAGGGGATAGCATAAGGGTAATTTATGATGAATATTTTGTCGACAGCCTTTCTGTGGGTATTGGAGAAATAAGGGGAGGGTTTTTCAGACATATGAATTCAGATTTCTGGGCTATACCTTTTGTGCAGGATAGTATAATGGACTATTACGACGATGAGGGAAAGAGTCTTAGAAAGGCTTTCCTGAAAGCGCCTTTACGATTTTCAAGGATCAGTTCCCGCTTTTCTCATTCCCGCCTCCATCCGATTCTGAAAATCCGGAGACCTCATCATGGCGTGGATTATGCTGCGCCCACCGGGACACCGGTGGTAGCAATTGGCGATGGTGTGGTAGTGAAAAAGTCATACTCCCGGGGTGCCGGAAATATGGTCAGAATTAAGCATAATAGTGTTTATTCGACCGCATATCTTCATTTGAGCCGTTATGGTAAAGGCATACAGACAGGGGCTTACGTAAAGCAGGGGGATGTTATCGGATATGTGGGCAGTACCGGCTTATCAACAGGACCTCATCTCGACTTCCGGTTTTACAAAAATAACTCTGCCATTGATCCCCTGAAAGTAGAAGCACCTCCTGTTGATCCTGTTCGGGAAGAAAATTTGGAACGATATATTAAGGTAAGAGACAGTGTTATGCGAAAAATAACTGTAGGTGTACCATAACCGTCACAGAATAAGTTGCTGCTATTTCCTTTAAGTGCTTGTTATAGTTTTTTTAAAAGACTATCGATAACCCTCGGGAAATGTTCATATTCAAGCCTGTGTATTTTTGCAGCAAGTTTTTCAGGTGTGTCTTCAGGTTCAACCGAGCATTTTGCCTGGAAAATTATATTCCCTTCATCGTAATTTTCATTTACATAATGAATAGTAATACCCGATTCCTTATCTCTGTTTTCGATCACTGCTTTATGGACATTCATGCCATACATGCCTTTCCCTCCGTATTTTGGGAGAAGTGCCGGGTGGAGATTGATGATACGGTCAGGGAAACGTTTGGTTAATTCTGCTGGGATCAGCCATAGGAATCCGGCAAGGATGATGAGATCTGCTCTTGTATTTTCAATTTTTTCAATAAAGCACGGACTTTTAAATTCCTCTCTTGTAAATGTCTCCGATTTGATGCCCAGATTTTTAGCCCTTGTATGAACATAAGCATCTTTACGATTGGATAGGATTTTCAATATTTCGACATCTTCCCTGTTTTGGAAAAATCGAACAATATTTTCCGCATTACTTCCGGAACCCGAGGCAAATATTATTATTTTCTTGATATTCATATGATTAAAATCTGTAATATGGTGAAAAAAATTCGAACGAAAAATAAATTATGTTTAAACCCTTTGCAAAAAAAAGCATTTTTTAGGTTAAAATATACATTTTTTTATTTGTTTTTAATTGATTATTGCATTTCTTTGCACAGTCAAAAAGTTAACATATTTTATTAATTAAAAATTACAACTATGTCTGATATTGCATCAAGAGTTAAAGCAATAATCGTTGATAAATTAGGTGTTGATGAAAATGAAGTTACTCCAGAAGCCAGCTTTACGAATGACCTTGGAGCAGACTCACTAGACACTGTTGAGCTGATCATGGAATTCGAAAAAGAATTTAATATTGGTATTCCTGACGATCAGGCTGAAAATATCAGTACAGTAGGCGAGGCAATCAAGTACATTGAAGATAACGCTAAGTAATTTTGAATTAAACTTTTTGGTACGATGGAATTGAAGCGGGTAGTTGTTACAGGTTTAGGTGCTATTACACCTCTCGGAAATAATGTAGAAGATTATTGGGATAGTCTTGTTCAGGGGGTTAGTGGTGCCAATATAATTACTCGTTTTGACACTGAGAAGTTTAAAACAAAATTTGCCTGCGAGGTAAAGGATTTTGATCCCAAAGAATACTTCGATCGTAAAGAGATCCGCAAATTAGATCCATATGCACAGTTTGCAATGGTTGCTGCCGATCAGGCAATGTCGGACTCAGGGTTGACTCCCGATAATACTGATTTCGATGAGGTCGGTGTTATATGGGCATCAGGTATTGGCGGGATAGAGACATTCATGAATGAAATGAAGGGCTATTCGGCGGGTGATGAAACTCCGCGGTTTAGCCCTTTCTTTATTCCTAAAATGATCTCAGATATCGCTGCAGGTCATATCTCAATGAAGTATAAGTTGCGTGGACCAAATTATGCCACTGTTTCAGCATGTGCCTCTTCAACGAACGCACTAATCGATGCATTTAACCTGATCAGGCTGGGTAAGGCCTCTGCAATTGTTACCGGAGGATCGGAAGCTGCAATAAATGAACCCGGTATGGGTGGGTTTAACAGCATGCAGGCGATCTCAACAAATAATGATAATTATAAAACGGCTTCCCGTCCCTTCGATAAAGACCGTGATGGATTCGTCATGGGAGAAGGTGGAGGTGCTATCATCCTCGAAGATTATGATGCTGCAGTAAAAAGGGGGGCAAGGATCTATGCAGAAATTATTGGTGGAGGACTTTCAGCTGATGCGCATCACCTTACAGCACCTCATCCGGAAGGACTCGGTGCCCGCCTGGTAATGACCAGAGCTCTTAAAGATGCAAATCTTAAGCCTGAAGATGTTGATTACGTTAACGTACACGGAACAGCCACTCCTCTGGGAGACGTTTCAGAAACTATTGCCATTAAAGATGTATTTGGTGATCATGCTTATAAGCTTAATATCAGTTCCACCAAATCAATGACCGGCCATTTACTGGGTGCTGCCGGAGCGGTCGAAGCAATAGCAGCGATAATGTCAACTATTCATGACATCATTCCACCTACAATAAATCTGGTGAATCCTGATCCGGAAATTGATCCTGGCTTAAATCTGACTCCCAATAAAGCTCAGGAACGGATTGTTAATGTAGCCCTAAGTAACACATTTGGTTTTGGGGGCCATAATACTTCAGTTGTATTCAGAAAATTAAGCAAATAACCGGTGTTCAATAAGGTTAGCCGCACTTTATTCATTCCCTTTAGCCGCAACCGCGGACTCGCTCGAAAATTAAGTCCGATTATAGGATTTTTACCTACCCGTATTAAATTGTATGAAATGGCCTTCATACATAAGTCTGCTTCCCTGGTTATGCAGAATGGGGAAATGGTTAATAATGAAAGGCTTGAGTATCTTGGTGACGCTATTCTTGATGCAGTGGTTGCTGATTATCTTTTCAAGACTTTTCCTGATAAAAACGAAGGTTTTCTTACCAAAATGCGCTCTAAAATGGTAAAAAGAAAACACCTCAATCTCCTCGCTTATCGTATGGGACTTCATCAGCTGGTTGTAAGTCATACCAATCCTGTGAATATTTCTAAACACCTGTATGGTAATGCATTTGAAGCTCTGATTGGCGCTATTTATCTTGATAAGGGCTTTAAAAAAACCTATTTTTTCGTTGAAAGAACGATCGATCGATTTGTTGATATTGAGAAACTGAAAGTTTCAGAATCGGATTATAAGAGTAAACTAATTGAATGGGCTCAGAAAAATAAGGTGGAAGTAATTTTTGACTCACACGAAGAGCCCTTAGGTGCAAACAAGATCCCTCAATTTTCGAGTTCTATTATTATGATGAACAAGGAATTAGGTCGTGGCATGGCTTATTCCAAAAAAGATGCAGAACAGAAAGCTGCGAAAAGTGCTCTTGAAAAGCTATTCAAAGAATAAAAAAACCAGTGAATCACCTGGGTGTCACTGGTTTTTTGCTTTCATCATAAGCTAAAAAAGGGTTCATTAAATTCCTGTCTTATTCCCCGCTTTTACCATAATTGGGAAGGACTCTTGCACTGGGATCATCCACATTACAGTTTTCCCATTCTTTGTTTGGCATCCAGAACGACTTGATCACATCGGCACGGCCGGGAAAATGTTTCTCGAAAATATCTCTGTACATAAGTGATTCTTTGGAAATTGGCGGAGAATGCCGAAAATTCGTCCGTGCAATCATCAGATCTTCATCTGTATACATTTCTTCTGCCCATGCTTTTAAATAGTCGGTAACACTGTGTCCTACAGCATCTGAAAAAGCAGCTTTTTCCCGGTAGAGGATTTCCTGTGGAAGATAATCTCCTTCAAAGGCCTTTCTGAGAAGATATTTTCCAACACCGGTAAAGTTCATCTTTAGTTCTGGTTTTATTTTCATAACATAATCTACAAAATCTAGATCACCAAAAGGGACTCTTGCTTCAAGACCGTTTGAACTGATGGAACGATCTGCACGAAGAACGTCGTACATGTAGATCTCACAGATCCTTTTCTCTGCTTCTTTCTGGAAAGCTGCCGGCGAGGGTGCGAAATCTGTATACTTGTAACCAAAAATTTCATCTGAGATCTCACCGGTCATCAATACTTTTATATCGGTATTTTCTGAAATGTATTTAGATACCAGGAACATTCCCATTGAAGCTCTGATGGTAGTAATATCCCAGCTCTCAATATTATAAATAAGAGTACTTAGGGTGTCAAAAATATCCTGGCGGCTGAACAATACTTCCGTATGATCGGCACCAAGATAATCAGCTACGATACGTGCATATCGAGTGTCGATAGGATCTTCATTTATTCCGACAGCAAATGTGCGGACCGGTTTATCCAGCATGCGGGCAGCTATGGCGCAAACAAGGCTGGAGTCAAGCCCTCCGCTGCAAAGAAAGCCTACCGGCACATCGGAGGTTAATCTTTTCTCTACTCCTTTGGTAAGGTAATAGTTTATGTTTTTTAGTACATCTTCGAGATCATCATCAGAATATTGATCAACATCGGAAACATCCCTGTAAGGGAGAATTTTTCCGTCTTCATAGTAATGACCAGGAGGAAAGGCTTTTACCGTTTCACAAATTTCATGCAGAGCTTTTAGTTCACTCGCAAACATTATGTCGCCCTGCCGGGTATAACCGTAAAACATAGGGCGTATTCCTATCGGATCACGTGCAGCATAGTATTTGTTCCGGTCGGAGTCGTATATTACGCAAACAAATTCCGCATCCAGTTCGCGGGCAGTTTGTTTGATACCCTTTTCAAGGAACATGGGAATTATTACTTCACAATCGCTACTGGAAGAAAAAGGAAAACTGTCCTCATACTGTAATTTTAAATCCGGATAATTATAGACCTCACCATTACAAACCAGGTGAATGTTTTCGTATACCATTGGCTGATTACCATCGTCCGTAACATCCATTATCTTCAGGCGATGAAATGCCATCCATCCCCGTGAGTCAAAATCATTGATAAGGGTATTATCCGGACCTCTGTATTTTAATTTTTGAAACTCCTTCGGGGCATCAACCCTCACCTTCTTGTCCCTACCGGTATAAACAGAAAAACCACACATAACTACTAAATTTTTAATAACAATGAATATTAGATATCAATTCAAAAGCAAATCTTTGTAAAAATATATAAAATGAAATTAAAAACCATAAAAAAGTAATAAAAAAACATATAAAAGCGCAAAACAGTTACAAAAAGTAATATTTTGCATTGAAAAAGTTGTGATCTTTAAATCCTATAGAATTAGAGAATACCAAAAAAGACGGGTATTTGATTCAGTGCCGAAGGTCAATGTGGTCGTAAGCTAAGCGAAGATTATGTTCGACATCGAAGCCTGCCACGCACCTGGATGGTGGGCTTTCAACCCCGTGCGGTGGCACAAGCCCAAAAAGCACGTTTTTCTGATGCAGATGAGCAATTTTGGGTGAGCATAACACAGGTATCGGACATTATGGAAAGACTCTAATTGGGAGGCCGGAAAAATTGTGTGTCCGGTTTATAACATTGGCGGGTGAGTTATTCCGTGCTGCAAGACATCAAAACCCTTGGGGTATTCTTCTTTCAGACCGGCCATCTGTTGATGATAATGTCTCATGAATACAGGCAGAGGGAAGGAAAGTTTATTATAGCCTTTATGTTTCTTTATGGTTGACAATTCTTTTGTATGCATATTTACCGATATATATGCCACTGATAAATCCGGTTATATTCAGTATCAGGTCAATAGGATTGAAACTTCTGCCGGGGATATAATATTGCTGAATTTCTGTTAAGACAGCAAATAACAATCCGATAAGCAGGATGTAGTAATTGTCGTTAAATAACTTTTTCAAACCGGCTCCTTCAGCGAAAAAATATAAAACCGGCAGGATGACAAATAACAAGAAATGTTCGAGATAATCTGTTCTGAATCCGTTATCCGTTTCTTTTTGTATTCCTTCAGAGAATGTCATTGAAGTAAGAATGTAAATTCCAATGAGCCAAAAGTAAAATGCAGCCGTCCAGATGCTTTTATTCTTAAATATTTTCATAATCGCAAAAATGCATAAAAATGATTGAAAATTGGACTGTAAATGAGAATTTATTGGAAAAATACCAGGATAAATTACAAAACTTTCCGGCCCTGGAATTGTTTTTTCTCTATTAATCTTAAGTAGATAAATTATGAACTGGAACGGACCGCGGTTAACTAATATTGATAAAAAACTAACAAAATGGATGGCTGATGTAGGTATTTTACTTTTACGCATCAGCATCGGGCTCATTTTTACCTGGTTCGGAGTCTTGAAATTTTTTCCCGGATTAAGTCCTGCGGAAGACCTGGCTTCACGAACCATCGAAGTACTTAGCTTTGGCCTGATCGAGGAGCATGTTGCCGTCCTGATACTTGCAGTATGGGAGACAGTTGTAGGTTTGGGTTTAATCACGGGATATTTTTTACGGGAAGTTCTTTTTCTTTTATTTGCACAGATGCTCGGCACCATTAGTCCTGTCTTTTTATTTCCCGAAGAAGTTTTTCAGGTTATCCCTTTCGTGCCTACACTGGAAGGGCAGTATATTTTTAAGAACCTTGTGCTTTTAAGTGCCGGGATTGTTATTGGTGCCACTTTAAGGGGAGGAACTTTAACATCCGAACCCTTAGATGAAAATAAACAAAAAGAATAAGGATATTTAATGCATACCCTGAAGACATTACAGAAGCTTCCTGTTTCTCTTGACGAGGCATGGGATTTTTTTTCCTCTCCGGCTAATCTGAGGGAAATTACTCCTCCTCACATGGGTTTTAAAATACTCTCGGAGGACAATGAAAATATGTACCCTGGAATGATAGTCTCCTATATTGTCAAACCCTTTCCCAAAATCACTATAAAGTGGGTAACGGAGATCACTCATGTAGATGAGAAAAAATATTTTATCGACACACAGATTCATGGGCCTTATTCTTTATGGCACCATCAGCATCATTTTCGGGCTATAGAAGGAGGGGTGGAGATGAAGGATATTCTGCATTACCGGATTCCTTTTGGGGTGTTCGGAAAACTGGTAAATAAGGTTCTTGTAGGTAAAAAGGTAAAACAGATATTCGATTATCGGTATAAAGTACTGGAAGAAAGATTTGGTAAACTGGAATAAATGATCGCCGGAATTGACTTAGGAAGTAGGAAAGCCGGTACCACTGCCATTTGTGCCGGGAATGAAAAAGGTGATATTTATGAAATATTACAGAGTGAGAAGGGTAAAGATGCCGATCATTTTCTGGAAGAATACATAAAGAAACATAATATCGGATCTGTCTTTGTGGATGCACCTCTTTCACTACCGGGTGTATATTTAAATAGGAAAGGCTTCGATGATTACTTTTACCGTAAATGTGACCGGGAAATCGGTGCAATGTCTCCGATGTTTTTAGGGGGCTTGACTGCCCGTGCTATTAGGCTGAAGGAAAGGTGGTTGAAAAATAATATAGAAGTAATAGAAGTATGGCCGACAAAACTTGCTGAAATATCAGGAATAGATAAGGTAATATACAAGAGAGGCAGAGTTGGACTTGTAAAAGCTCTGGTAATATTACCGCAGAAATATTCAGTTAAATTAAATCAGGAACCTGACAGCTGGCATCAGTTTGATGCAGTACTTGCATATATTTCAGGACTAAGATTTTTGAATGAGATTTCGATGCGTTACGGAGATCCGGGGGAAGGATTTATTTTCGTCTGAATCATTATCGAAGAGCAGATAAGCCGCCATCTACATGAAAGATTTGTCCGGTAATCCAGGCTGCTTCATCCGATAACAAAAATTTGATCATATTCGCCTGATCTTCCGGCTTTCCTAATTGCTTAAGCGGATGTCGCTCGGAGGAAGAGTTCACTTTGGCTTCAGAGTTTAAAAGTCTTTCAGTAAGAGGAGTATCTGTTAATGAAGGAGCAACAGCATTGACCCGAATAACAGGAGCCAGCTCTGAAGCCAGAGCTCTGACAAATCCTTCTACCGCCCCCTTGGCAGCAGATATGCCTGTGTGAAAATTCAGTCCTGTTTGCACAGCGACGGTACTTATAAGAACTATGGATGGATCTTTTCCTTTTTTTAAATTAGGAATTAATTGTTGAATGAGGTTTACCGCCCCGAGAAAATTTATCCTGAGATCCTCCTCAAAATCCGAAATTTTCAGCCTGTTGAAAGGCTTAAGATTAATAGTACCAGGAAGGTAAACAAAGCCATCAAAACTTTCAAAATCATCAGGAAGAATAAAAGATGGGTCTGCAGGATCGCCCTCCAGGTAATTTACTTGTTCCATTTTTTCAATTTCTGAACCATTTCTGGAAACTGCGGTAACTTCCCAACCCTCATTAACAAGCCTGGAAATAAGATTTATGCCTATCCCCGAATTACCGCCTGCTATAAAAATATTTTTCCTCATTTCAGGTATTTTATCTGATGTTAATGAAAATAGTTACCCATTTTATTTGGTCTGGATTATATGGGTAAGAAATTCATTTTTAACTTCATTATTTTTAAATTTCCCGTGGTAAGAAGATGTTATGGTTGTACTGTTAATATCCTGAACACCCCGTGTGATCACACACATATGCGCTGAGTCAATAACAACTGCAACATCTTCAGTTTCCAGGACTTTTTTTAGTTCCTCAGCTATCTGTACCGTAAGTCTTTCCTGCACCTGGGGGCGTCTTGAAAAATAATCCACTATCCTGTTTATTTTCGAAAGGCCAATAACTTTGCCATTGGATATATAGGCCACATGGGCCTTCCCGATAATAGGAACAAAGTGATGTTCGCAGTATGAATGAACCTTAATGTCTTTCTCTACGAGCATTTCCTCATAATTGAACTTATTTTCAAAAAGAGTGGGCGCTGGCTTGTTTTTTGGGTCCAGTCCGTGAAAGATCTCTTTGACGAACATTTTTGCAACCCGGTTCGGAGTACCGCTAAGACTATCATCAGTAAGGTCAAGTCCCAGCGTTTGCATTATCTCTCTGAAATGAAAGGATATTTTGTTCATCTTTTCATCATCGGATAGGTTAAATGCATCCTTTCGCAATGGTGTTTCAGTGCTTGTGGCAACATGCTCATCCCCAACGATCACAAAATCATTCAGGTGAATTTTCTTATATCCTGAGAGGGAACCTTCCTCTCTTTTTAGTGCATTATTTCCGTTAATCTTCATGTTATTAGAAATTTAGAGTTCGGCCTGATGACTAATATTGAGCACATAATCAGCCAATTAGGGTATGAATAATGTTAATTGCTTTTAAGAAAAAGAGATGTATATATCTCATATATAAATCAAAAATATCAGGAGTAATCTTTCAAAGATTCCATCAACTTCTTACGTGTAAAGAAAATCCGGCTCTTTACCGTACCTATTTTAAGATCAAGCTTATCAGCGATTTCCTTATACTTGAATCCTTCAGTATGCATTCTGAATGGGACTTTAAAATCATCATCAAGTGCCTCAATGGCTTTATTGATTTCCCGGTAGTGATATTCAGAATCTGGTTTGATAAGATGGGATTCTTTACTATTATTAAGGTAATATAGATCCTTTGTATTATCTACTGTTGTATTTTCCCGGACAGACTTACGGTAATTATTAATGAAAGTATTTTTCATAATCGTGTATGCCCATGCTTTCAGGTTTGTAAACTCCTGAAATTTATCCCGGTAGGTAAGAGCCTTTAGGTAAGTTTCTTGTAGCAAGTCTTTGGCCTCATCCCTGTTTGATGTCAGACTTAATGCAAATCTTTCCAGGCTGTCTTCCATGTTGATCAGTTCATTATTGAATTCCATTGCTGTCATGATTTCTGTTTTTTAGTGTTAAAAATGTTTAACAAATATACAACAAGATTCAACAAAAATCCAAATATATAATGGTCATAAAGCTTGATTTTTGAGATTTTTATAAATAAGATAAATTTTTAAAACCCCTAAATATACCGGCTTATATGCATTTTTTACATGAGTTTTCTAAATAGATTTTAAACAAAAATTTAATGTTTAATAAATATTGAAATTACTTAAACGTTATATAGATAGTAATCCTGATTGAATTCGGCAGAAATGTAACCCCCGAGTTATTAAGGGCTTAAGCTGAATGCGATTTTGTTTTTAATAGTTTTTATTTCAGGACACTAATTAGTGTCCGTCAATAAAGTCGGGAGTCTGTTTCAGAACCGAACCGCCAATTGGCGGTGAGCTCAGCGAAGCTAATTTTCGAGATCAAGACTTGCGCAGCCGGAAAAAGCGGAGTTTACTCGTGTAAATGAGCATTTTTCCGGCAAGCATAACGCAGATATCGGACATTATGGACAGACTCTAATTAAGCGGAGGTTTCAATCTCTTTAAGGAATAACTGAAAATCAGTGGTGCTTTTTATCTGTTTTGTATTTTCCGGGAGCCTGGCGTTTATTTTAACCCCCTCGTAGGCTGAAAATAATATTGTTTGTTCAGGATATTTATCAGCGAGTGATTTTATGTATTTGCTTACGTCAATCCCTGTTATGGAGGAACTGAAGGAAGTAATGATATACTCACAGGGACGAATGGTTGTAACAGATTTCAAATCCTCAAACGGTACTGATTGACCAAGGTATATGACTTTATGGCCTCTTTTTTTCAGTAGATAATGATTAAAGAGCAAACTGATCTCATGAAGTTCACCCTCAGGCAGGTAAAGAATAAATGATTTGGATTGTGGGCTGATATTCTCTACGGTACTGTCTATTGCAACAATTAACTTCTGGCGGATAAGGTTGGAGATAAAATGTTCCTGTGCAGGATTGATAGCTCCCGTGAGCCAGAGTATGCCGATTTTCTCGAAAAAAGGATAAATTGTATGTATGAGAGTTTTCTCAAAACCATCACGCAGGATTGAAAATGAAAGTATTTTCTCAAATCTTTTTTCATCCATTTCAATCATTGACAGGACCAGGTTATCAAGGGTATATTCATTATCCTGTTCGCTGGCGGAAAGATCCTTTATTTTCTCACAGATTTCTTTGTTGTCCAGATTGGCCAGATGAGAAATCTTCATGCCCTTCCTGTTAAGCAGGGCAATGTTCATAATTTTTTTCAGATCTTCATCATCATAATACCGAATGTTGGTTTCCGTTCTCTTTGGCTCTACAAGGTTATATCGCTTTTCCCATATTCTGAGTGTGTGAGCTTTAATACCCGATAGTTTTTCCAAATCTTTTATTGAATAACTCGCCATTTTTTAAAAATACCCGTTTTTGTTTAAAGATTAAACATAAGCTTTAAACATTAAAAATTGCAAAAGGTTTATTTTTATTCCTTAAAAGATTAAACAGATAAAGGATTTTTATAATTTTCTAATTAACATCAAGCCATCCCGAAGGGGGAGGAGCAGATTTTCGGTTTGCTTGTCACAGTTAATCAAGGTATTAAAATCACGGATAGCTTTTGTGGTGTTATCATTTCTAAATTCATCATCAATTACTTTCCCGTCCCATAATACATTATCAGCAATAATGAGCCCTCCCGATTTAAGCCTGGGCATTACCAGATGATAATATTCACAATACTGTTCTTTTTCGGCATCTATGAATATAAGATCAAATTGTTCATCCAGGTCCGGAAGGATATGTATAGCATCACCGGTTATGCGTTCGATTTTCTCTGAAAGCCCCGCTTTTTTAAAGAATGTTTCATGAAGTTCTTCAAGCTCATCATTTATTTCGATGGTGATTAGTTTTCCGTCTTCATTGAGGCCCCTTGCCAGGCAAATTGCCGAATATCCGGTATATGTGCCTATTTCAAGGATTCGCCGGGGACGGATAAGCTTGCTGATCATTTCGAGAAACTTTCCCTGTACCGGCCCGGAGATCATTCGCGGATGAATAATCTTAAGAAAGGTGTGTCTGCGAAGTTCAGAAAGAACTTCGTCCTCGCTGCTTGTATGATCTTCAATATACTGCAGTATTTTCGGATTCAGGTCAAAGAGATCCATTAGTGATATTGTAAAATTGATATTTTATTTCTGTCCAGTATTTCATTAGCCGACTCAAAGAGGTCATCTGCCGTGACATTTTCGATCTTTCTGCTGATATCTTCCAGTGAATCGACCCGGTTAAATAAGAGAATTCTTTTCCCCATTGAAAGCATAACATGTTCATGACTGTCAGCTGAAATGGCAACCTGGCCAAGCAGTTGCTTCTTGGCTTTACTGAGTTGAAGGGTTCCAAGCTTCTTCTCCCTCAGGTTACGGAATTCTTTAAAAACAAGATCAAGGCTCTTTTGAAACTTTTCTTTGTCGCAGCCGAAGTAAACATTTAGAAGACCGGTATCTGAATAACTGATGTATTGTGATTCCACATTATAGGAATATCCGCTTTTTTCTCTCAGGCTCATGTTCAGCCGGCTGTTCAGACCCGGACCACCAAGGATATTATTCAGCAGGGCAAGGTTTGTTCTTCTTTCATCCTGGGAATTGTATGCGGTATTTCCCAGGGTGCAATGAATCTGATGTGTATTTTTCCGGGAATAGATAACTTCGGGAATATAAGAATTCGGTTTTACCCGCTTGCGTGAACGTTTTTTATGTTGTGCCCTGCCAAAATATTTTTCCGCAAGGCTAATGAATTTTTTAAAAGAAATATCACCAACCGAGCTTATTACCATTTCTTCCGTCGAATAATTATCGGCCATAAATTTCTTGATATCCTCCCGTGTGAAAGAAAGAATATTTTTGTCGTTTCCGAGAATGCTTCGGCCAATTGCATGTCCGTTAAATACCTGTTCTTCAAATTCATCGAATATCAGTTCATAAGGAGTATCCTTATAAGATAAGATCTCATCAAGAATGATATTTTTCTCGCGGTTTATCTCTTTTTGGGGAAATATGGAATGAAAAAGAATATCGTAGATCAGTTCCATTGCCCGGTTATAGTCCTGTTTGAGAAAAGAAGCATATACACAGGTATCCTCCTTGGTGGTATAAGCATTGATCTCTCCCCCCACATCCTCCATTCGCGAGAGGATATGCCAGGCTTTCCTGTTTTTCGTCCCTTTAAAGATGACATGTTCAATAAAGTGCGCCATCCCGTGTTCTTCCTTCAGTTCATCCCTCGATCCGGTATGCACAATAAAGCCCATATGAGCCACAAGGTTTTTAACCGGATGGTGCACCAGTCTTATGCCATTGGAAAGTGTATGTGTATGAATTTCCATCGGGCAAAGGTAGTAATAAATAGCCCCATAAACTTTCGGGTTTTCGGGTTTTTTGTTAAGTTTTTCCAGTTTGTATCCACGCCTTTTTCTTCATTTTTTAAGAGGACCTGCGCCCAAACCACTTCTTCACTCTGTCTTTGAGCAGGAGAATGAGCTCCTTGCCTAAAAAAGCAAGTGATCCGTAAAACAGGATCTCACCCATAATAAAGATCCCCAGGATAACACCTGCAGTCTGACCTGTCTTCAGATCCAGGATATTCCCTATAATAGCCCCAATGGCAGGAGATGCTAAGATCAGTACGTAACTCAATATCTGGATTCCGAACAAAAACTTTTTGAAAGGAGTGTTCACAAGGCTTTTCAGAGTCCTTTTTTGTGTCTGATCAGTAATAAGGCTATTTTTCTGCTCCGGTTTGGTTGTCATTTTTAGAATCTTCAGATGGTAACAGATTCCTAACATCAGATTTCCGGAGATGTTCATCGAAAACATTTTGTCATCCAAATGCAAGTTACTCTGAGATCGGGATCTGAAAAGGTGGAAAAAAGAATGCATTTTTATATTAGCACTATTTTTTTCAGGTCCATTTTTGTTCTCTGTTAATAATTTAAGATTTAATTGCAGAGCATATCCAGGCCATTCTTACATATCCGGATGGAGAATATTCAGGATATAAGCTTTTCTTCTTTCCTGGGGAATATTTAGAGAACTTATAAATATTCATTCTGTCCTGCACTTTTTCAACATTTTTTTTTGAGCTAAGGTTTTTTTATCTAAATTTGCACCACTCAAAACGAATAGCATTTTTTCCGGCAGAGGCCGGGGGCTGTTGCCTGATGTTTTCAGAGTAAACATAAGTGTCGGTGCCAT
>CAYRTD010000015.1:0-5451 GCA_964426915.1 uncultured Bacteroidaceae bacterium
ATACTAATGTATTCGAGGATTTAAAATTTTTGCAGCAACGCAGATATCGGACATTTTGGCCAGACACCAGTTACAAATCTTCTTTGATAACCCTATCCTCATCAATTCCCAGCTTTTTAAAAAGTCCATTCATCATTTGCATCATAGGAGGAGGACCACAGAGATATATCACTTCTGACTTATGTACATTGTTTTCCCTGAGGATATCTTCGTTTATAAAACCCTGTTTATAACCTTCTGCTTTTTCATCTGACAAAACATTGATGAAGTTATCCCCGAGCATATTTCTGAATTCCTCTTCATAAATAATATCCTCCTTTGTTTTATTACCAAAAATAAGTTTGTTTTTGCCTGTTTTATCTTTAGCTCTAAGATCTCTTAAAATTGAAACAAAAGGGGTAACTCCTGCTCCACCTGCAATAAAAACACCTTCCTTTTCATAGTGGATAGCTCCCCATACTTCACGAAGTATGAACTCATCCCCTTCTTTCAGATCACGGAGCTTATTTGTCATACCCTCGTGATCGGTATAGCTTTTAATGGTGAATTCAAGATGATCATCCTCCGGTAAACTGGTAAATGTAAAAGGTCTTTTCTCATCCTTCCATTTTTCTTTATTAATAGATACTTCGGTTGCCTGTCCCGGAGTAAAAGTATATCCGTCGGGTTTTTCTGTAACAATCCTTTGAACATCGTGGGTTACCGGTGAGATTGATAGAATTTTAACAATATGTTTTTCCATTTTACAATATTATTTGGAGTTAATAATTACATCAAAAGAGTTTAGGGAAATGACCTTTTCTCATTCTCCCGTTACTGTAAGTACCAGTTTTCTTCTTCCACCACGGTTCCGGAATTCACAAAGATAGATGCCCTGCCAGGTACCAAGATTAAGCTTCCCTTTTGTTACAGGAATGGTTAATGACTGACCGAAAAGAGAGGATTTAATGTGAGCCGGCATATCATCCGGGCCTTCGCTTGTATGTCTGTAAACAGGATCATTCTCGGGTATTAGTTTATTCATGAAATTCTCAAAATCAGTTCTTACTGATGGGTCGGCATCTTCATTCATGGTAATGCCGGCGGAAGTATGTTTGATAAGAATATTTACCAGTCCTGTTTGTGGTAATTGTGGAAGTTGCTTTTCAATTTCTGAGTTTATGAGATGGAACCCACGCGGATGAGGATCCAGCTGAATTTCTTTTTGGGTGATCATAGGAGTCGGTATAAAAATTTTGATTAATAACTATTAAGCCAACAAAGCAGGAGGTAAAATTGTTAGTAAATTCCATAATTTTCACTATATTTCTTTTTTTTCAGGTCAGAGAGTATCCTGATGTCATTAGGTTCCGCGAAAAATACCGGAATGATTTTTTTTTGTTTATTTTTGCTCATTTTATAAACTTATGGCAATTCGAAAGCTAATAATACTAATCTTTTTCATTTGGCTTAGCACAGGCCTCTACGGTCAGAAAGAAAACCTTATCCAATTTTCCGGAGTGATAAGGAATCTGAAATATGAGCCGGTAGAGAACGTGCATGTAATTAATCTTAGAAAAGGTACAGGCACAACCTCCAATGAAAAGGGAATTTTTTCTTTTATTGTAAAACCCTCAGACAGCATCCTGTTCAGGGCCATCGGTTACAAAAGCTCTCTTGTCAGTATTCCGGATACACTCACAGAATCACATTACCCGCGGGATGTTTACTTATTGAATGACACCATCAGGCTTACAGAAGTCAAGATTTTTCCGTGGAAGTCCTATGAAGAATTTAAAGTTGCATTTATTAATCTGGAACTTCCTGACGATGACATGCAAAGAGCCATGAAAAATATTGAAATAATAAAAGCACAGTTAAATATGGACTTTGAACCCAATGCCGATCTTGCCTTTAAAAATACTATGCGGCAGCAGTATGAAAAACTTTATTATGCCGGCCAATATCCTTCCATTTCTATTCTCAATCCTTTAAACTGGGTGAAATTCTTTGAAGCTCTCAAAAAAGGAGATTTCAAGCAAAAAGAGGATGATGATTAAAATTTTGACAGGAATTCTTACAATTTTTTTCTTTATCTCCAGTTATAGCTTATATCCCGAAGCATGAAAAATTTCTTGTTCATATGCCTTTCGCTTCTACTCTGTCTGAGCCTGGAAAATTTAAATGCTCAAAGCAAAATTACCGGTAAAATTACCGATAAAGATGGTCTGGCAGTATTTTTGGCCAATATAGCGGTTAAAGGTGAGAACATAGGTACTATGACGAATGCTTCAGGATCTTTTGATCTGAGAGTACCTGCAAATGAAAATCTTGAAATTGTAGTGTCATGTGTAGGATTCCGAACCAGAGAACTCAACCTTAGCCTAAATCCCGGTGAAATAAAAGAATTGAATATTGAGCTTGAAGAAGAGATTACGGCAATCAATGAAGTATCGGTAAGTGCCAGACAGGAAAGAGCGACTTCATTTAGCAGTATTGATATCAATTCGATCGCACTGCTTCCCAATACAACAGGTTCTATAGAAACTATCATCAAGACCCTGCCCGGGGTTTCCTCCAACAATGAATTAAGTTCTCAGTATTCTGTCAGAGGAGGAAATTATGATGAAAACCTGATCTATGTAAACGATATTGAGATTTACCGTCCTTTTCTGGTTCGCTCCGGACAGCAGGAAGGCCTCAGCTTTATCAATTCCGATCTTATTTCTTCCATACGTTTTTCAGCCGGTGGATTCGATGCCCGTTACGGAGATAAGATGTCATCCGTTCTGGATATTCAATACAGACGGCCTGAAGCCTTTGGAGGATCCGTATCTTTAAGTCTGCTGGGAGGTTCATTACATTTGGAGGGTTTAAGTAAAAACGGTAAATTCAGTATGATTGGAGGTATACGCTACAAAACCTCAGCTTATCTCCTGAACAGCCTTGAAACAGAAGGAGATTACCAGCCGCAGTTTGGAGATGTACAGACCTTGTTAAGGTATAAGATCTCTCCCAAACTGGAATTAAGCTTTCTGGGCAATATTTCACTGAATCAGTATAATTTTGCTCCCACAATAAAGGATACCGAATTCGGTACTTCTTCAACTCCCCTAAACCTGAAAATCTATTATCAGGGTAATGAAGTCGACCGCTTTGACACCTACCTCGGATCGGTAAGTCTTGAGTACAAGCCACGCCCAAACCTGAAATTGAAATTTATAAATTCTGCTTTTAATACTGCAGAAAGCGAAACCTACGATATAATTGGACAATACCTTATAAATGAACTTGATAATACCATTGGTTCAGAAACCTATGGCGACAGTATCCTGAATATCGGTATTGGTGCCTTTCATAATCATGCCAGGAATTATCTTGATGCTTATGTATATTCTCTTTCCCATATTGGTGATTATGATGTTTACAATCACAAAATTAAATGGGGCATTGGTTACGAATACCATCAAATTTACGATAAACTCAGTGAATGGGATCTGATCGATTCCGCAGGCTATTCTGTTCCAACAGGATCAGAGAAACTGGAACTCTTTGATGTTATTAAAGCCGAAAATGAACTTACAAATTATAAGTTAACTGCTTTTTTGCAGGATACATGGGGTTTTAAAGGCCTGCATAATTCCTACTTCATCACTGCAGGAATACGGACCACTTATCTGGGTTTGAATGAACAATTTTTACTGAGCCCGCGTGCTTCATTTTCCCTGAAACCCGAATGGGAAAAAGACATCATGTTTCATCTTTCATCAGGTATATACTATCAGTCTCCTTTTTATAAGGAAATGCGTAATCCGCAGGGAATTGTCAATAAAGACCTGAAAGCCCAGAAATCCGTCCACATGGTAGCGGGAGGGGATTATATTTTCACTTCCTGGAACCGGCCCTTTAAATTTACTACCGAAATATACTATAAACATCTGACCAACCTGGTACCCTATAAGGTCGATAACGTACGAATACGCTATGCCGGCGAAAATTTGGCTAAAGGTTATGCCACCGGAATAGACTTCAAGCTTAACGGTGAATTCGTAAAAGGTGCGGAATCATGGCTAAGTCTTTCTTTTATGCGAACCCGAGAGGATATTAAGAATGACCTGGTTACATTCATAAACGAGGATGGGAATCCTGAAAGTTTTGAACCGGGCTATTATCCCAGACCCACAGATCAGCTTATGTCTTTTGGACTTTATTTTCAGGACTATCTGCCGAACAACCCTGAATACAAGGTCAGTCTGAATTTCCTCTATGGTTCCAGGTTGCCTTATGGATCCTTCAATAAAGACCGTTATGATGATATATTCCGATTACCTCCTTACCGCAGGGTGGATATAGGCTTTTCAAAGATCCTTGTACAAGAAGGTTCCGGACCGGGAGAGAACAATCCTTTCCGAAATTTTAAAAATATCTGGATTAGTGCCGAAATTTTCAATTTACTTGGGATAAAAAATACCATTTCCTATCTATGGATAAGAACCGTATCTAACCAGGAAAATATACCAGGAGTACTGGCAGCTCCAAATTACCTGACAAACAGAAGGTTTAATATTAAAATAACAGCAAAGTTCTGACCAACCTCCTCATGTTATTTTTTCTGAATAGCATCAATTCACCTTTCCATTTCCTTCCATGTCCCCTGAAACACAAATTCGTCGGTTTCTTTCCGTGTTCTTCGCATTAATTCCCGACGTTTAAGTTCCATGGGAAGATTGTCGATCTCACCCGGGTAACCGATAGCGATCATTGCACCAGGTTCAAATCTTTCCGGAATACCTAAGGTTTTCCTGGCTCCCTCAGCATCATATCCTCCCATCTGATGAACATATAACCCCATGGAAGTTGCCTGGGTCAGGAGATTACCAACAGCCATTCCCAGATCATGGAAGGCGTATTTATTAGGCTTGCCCTTGTAATCGGATATTACCTCGGCAACACTGAGTGCAAGCACCGGGGCCGAGTGTGCCCAGATCTTATTTCCTTCATGCAGAAGATGAAAAAATCGATTATACTCATCCAATGATTCTTTTGTAGAATAAATAAAACGCCAGGGTTGAGCATTCCTGCTTGAAGGCGCCCATCGTGCCGCATCAAATAATAACATCAAGTCATCACGGCTGGGCATTTCCGAAGAAAAAGAAACAATACTTCTCCTTTTTTTCAGAAGGTGAAAAATATTTCGTGTTTTAATCTCCATAGCATTACAAAGCTAATACTTTAAGAA
This sequence comes from uncultured Bacteroidaceae bacterium, assembly GCA_964426915.1. GTDB lineage: Bacteria > Bacteroidota > Bacteroidia > Bacteroidales > CAYRTD01. The sequence continues at coordinate 5,219 of CAYRTD010000015.1, forward strand.
GATAACGTGAAAACGGAAAAATTGTTTATCCCTCTAATGTTCGGGATCAAGGCTTGCCACCGCACGTCGCTGAAGCTCTCGGTACCAGGGCTGAGGCCTTCGCCAGAGACTTCTGCGACAGCTTGCGGAAGCACAAGCCCCCCAGTCTTTTGTGCAGCATAATAATTTTTCGTTAATTATTATAATTAATCGTTTGTTTCCTCTAATTTTAGGCTTTCGTTTTTTGTTGAATC